>QHXD01000727.1:0-2831 GCA_003223895.1 Acidobacteriota bacterium | reverse complement strand
GGCGCAAGCGGATTTCCCATCAGGGATGGACGGGAGGCGCTGATTGCCGATAGTGCCGAAGGGTTCGCTTCCGCGCTGAGGCGACTCCTGTCGTCAGAGGAGCTGCGCCGGGATCTGGGCAACAATGCGCGGAAAATGATAATGAAGGAATTCACCTGGGAACGGATTAGCGAAGACCTGCTCAAATGCGTGCGTTAATTTTACCCATCAAGGTGATTACATTCCTATCGCGCTTCCTGTTTTTACTCATCTGGACGGCGTGGCTGGAAGGAAGTCGTGACGCCAAAAGTTGATCTGCTTGTTGTTATGTACAATTGCAAGCATTTGATTCCTTTGTTTGTTTCCAGCCTTCGGAATATCTCCATTCCCGTGACTGTTTATTTTCTCGACAACGGCTCCCAGGACGGCACCGCAGATGCAGTTGCGCATGCGATCTCCGAGCTTCCTTTTGAAGCTTATTGTTTGCGCTCCCTTCGCAATAACGGTTTCGCCAGAGGGATGAATCTTTTGTCGAGACAGGGCAAAGGGGATTTCCTCTTCCTGCTGAATCCGGACACCGAGATCAGGCCGGGTTGTCTTGAACACCTCCTGGCGCGGGCGGAGTCCGATGCGCGGATCGGCATTTGCGAGGCAAGGCAGACGCCTAGAGAACACCCGAAAGCGGTGGAGGGGGCCACTGGCGAAACGACATGGTGTTCCGGGGCCGCAGCGCTGATCCGCCGCAAAGCGTTCGAGGAGGCGGGGACTTTCGACGAAGTGCTCTATTTCATGTACTGCGAGGATGTCGATCTTAGCTGGAAGATGTGGCTCAACGGATGGAAGTGCATCTACGTTCCCGATGCGGTTGTTCGCCACGTCACGCAGGACCTGATGCCCGGGAAAAGACGTACGCTGGAAAACTACTTCAGTTTTCGCAATTCGCTGTTTCTCTTTTACCGGTTTGGTTCCTGGGGCGAACGACGAGTGCTAAAGAATTTCCTGTGGAAAAGGTTCCTTTCTTCGGCATACTCGGTGCGCAGCAAGATTTTGTTCGCAATTGCTTTCATAGAACACATTCGATATATTCCGTACCTGCTTCAAACTAGGAAAACTTGGAGCGGTCGTAAGCACGACTGGATCCGGCTGGAAGAAACATCTCTGGCGAACTGAGCGGATTCAGGTTTAGAGGCAGTCTGAACCAACTTCGCCCCCCAGTTAGGATATCGAGTGCTTAAGGTTAGTGTAGTCATTCCGACTCTAAATCGAGCCGATCTGCTGGCCTGCACCATAGATCGGATCGAGAACCAGACCATCACCAAAGATCAATTCGAAGTTCTGGTGATCGACAACGATTCCACGGACGATACCCTGGCCGTCCTGAACCAGAAATCGAAAGTTTATCGGAATCTGAGAGTGTTTTCTCAGCCCACACGTGGAGCCGCTAGCACACGAAATGTCGGCATTCGGAATGCCAAGGGTGAAACGATTCTCTTCATCGACGACGACATTCACGCCGAACCTAACCTGATTGAATCCCATCTGGACTACCACCGTCAAAATCAGCGGGCTTCCATTATCGGATCGGTAATCACACCATGGCACGACCGCCGCGATCCGTTCCTGCGCTATCTCCGAGACCGGGGGATTTTCAACCCCTACAGCATTGCCTGCGGTCCTATGGATTTTTCCTACTACCACACAGGCAATGTTTCGACCTCTCGGGCACTACTGCTGGAGACAGGTGGCTTCAACGACGGATTCCACGTATACGGTATGGAAGATATCGAACTCGGTTATCGGCTCGAGAAAATCGGCTGCCGGATGGTCTATGGTCCGCAGGCCAAGGGGGTGCATCAGTATTTTCCGAGCTATGCCCAGTTTATTCAGCGATGTGAGCAAGCAGGCTATTCGCTTGGCAAGCTTCTTGAATTACATCCCGAGTTGCGCAGACGGTTTGTTGAGCACGGTAAACGGACCGGCGTATTGAGACGCTTTCACCTTCTATATCAGATCCTGTCGGTTGCGATCCATCCTGGCGCGAAGTTCCTGACGCGATGGGAGGAGAAGCGAGGAACAGGGCCTGTAACACCGCTCCTCGACCAGCACTATTATTGGGCTGTCCGCTACCATTTCTTCCTCGGTTATCGTCAATACACTCGTTCTGCGGAGACCGGCCAGCCCGAAATACTCCCGAAGCATAGCGGGCAGGGAATTCCGGAATTTGCAATCGAGCGGCGATCAAAGGTTCGCAGCGGTTCGCTTCTGCACAGAGCCTCTAATGACTAATGACGGTTCGCCTGAGTTAGGTAATGAAACTCAGGTCACCTTCCTTGGTGACTTTTCGAAGAAGCTTGTCACAAACACCTTTTTCAACCTGGTGGGCCGCTCGTGGAGTTTCCTGGTTACGCTGCTGCTCACGCCGTACATTCTTTCCAGACTCGATGTGGGTGACTTTGGGGTCTGGATCCTTCTGGGTGTTTTTACCAGCTCCTTTAACCTGCTGGATCTGGGTCTGGGATCTTCGTTCGTAAAATACATTTCGGCCTACCACGCGCATGAGGATTACGATCACATCAACCATGTGGTCTTTTCGGGATTGGCGTTTTACGGCGTATTTGGCGTGCTACTCACGCTCCTCGGCCTGGCGCTTGAACAGCCACTCTTTCGGATATTCTCCATTGCCGGCGCGTCGGCTTCCGATGTTTATCTGCTTGTACTGATTTCGTGCGCGATCACCAATATCGGAGCAATGTTCCTCTCGGTGTTCAAAGGCATTCAGCGCATGGACAAATCGAACGCGATTGAAATCCAGATGAGCATCGTGAGTGTCATCGGCACCGTGGTCTTTCTTG
>QHXD01000724.1 GCA_003223895.1 Acidobacteriota bacterium | reverse complement strand
CCGCCGGTCCTGGCCGAGATGCTGGCCAAGGGAAAGTCGTGGGGCGTCGAGACCCGCGGCATTTCGGAGCACGGGTTCGTGCGCTCGATCTATTTTCGCGATCCGAACGGCTACGTGATCGAGTTGACCGCGAAGACGCCGGAGCACGCGCGGATGATGGACCCGGTGACGAACGGCGCGCGCGCGATTCTCGACCGTTGGCAGGCGGAGAAGGCGCATGTACCGGCGAGCACGGGCTGACCACATTTCATGTGGCTCAATCGCTAGCAAGGACCGCCGAGCGCGAAGTCGCCGGCAGCGTTTCAAGAGCTCGGGCTAAAGGTGCGCGTGCATGCCATGTACCTCGGCACACTAGCCCGCGGAAACGGCTCGACGCAGCAGAACTGCCGAGCCGATACGAAAGACCCGGACGATCCCGCCCGATACCTTCGGGCGGCTGACCCGGCGCAGCCTGTTCCACCGCGAAAAACGTCACGTCGGCGGTGCCGGCGCTTTTCTGGCAGCGTCGGGTTTAGCACGCATCCGAGCGGTCGTGTATGCAGGGTGATAGTAGATCTTCATACTATTGCCTACCGAATTGATAGGTCGAAGTGGGTTCTCGCGATTAGCTTATCTCGCTCGCAGCGATCGGTGCTCAGAAGCCGCCGGGACTGGGGAGCGCTGCGATGCGCGTCGGGTACAAGGCGCCTGTTCTGTTCGCGCTAATTTTGCGGAACAAGAGCAGGCGCAGTTTCCTTGAAGGTATAAGCCGACTTTGGACACTTTACGTCGGGATTCGTCGCAGCGAACAGACCGGCGGGATTCTTCTTCCAAAGCCACACATGAAGATCGTAGTGCTTAAGCTCATGCGGCATGAGTGGATGATGCCCTTCCATGGGTCCGTCAAAGGGACGACCGAACAGCTGGGGCCGCTCCTTGACCTCGGAGGGAAGTGGCACAAAATATTCGGCTGCGACAAGATGCAGCTTGCCCCCGACCGGTTGATAGACCAATACCTGCGGCTTAAGAAGGTCCAACTTTCCCATTAGGGTGACATTGAAGAAATGTATCCCCATTCCGCCGGCCGGATATGGCACCTGCCCCGCCGCCCCTGGCTTCGGGTATTCGACACACCCCAAGGTTGAAAAGTATCCATCGTGGACCGCCACGACCGGATCCTGATACTTGTCCAGGGCTTCGCGCACCTTTTGTAGCTCGGGCGTCATCTCTTTCGGTTTCTGAGCACCAACAGGCGCGTTTCCGAAAAAAGACAAAGCAAGCGTGAACCCTATGATTCCGACTGGCGAAAAAGCCGTGCCCTTAGCGCGCATAACCATTTCTCCCGCTGGTAAGTTGGTTGGGCATTTTCAATTTAGACCCTCGTCCCGGTGAAATCAAGTTATCGTTCTTGAGTTGTCATCCCTTGAGCGATACGAACCTGTGGGGATTGATCGCGGCAGTGAACCTGAAGCGTGCCGTGAATCGGCCTGGCGCGCAGCGCGCGAGATCGCACTGCGCGTTGCCGCGCCTAGTTTCGGATCAACTCGGACACTGGGACAGCCCCCGGAAAATCGGAGACAGACGAATGAGAGTGTCAGATCCCACCCAGAAAATGAGCGAAGGCGGAGGGGCGGTCTCTGGTGGCCCATGTGCCTGTTCAGCGATCCGGCTCAGCTGGTTGCGATCGACACCCTCGGTGATGACCTCGTGCGCAACGATTAGGTGGTGTCGGGCGTCTACCGCTGTCTGCACGTTGTAGCCAACGATGCCGCCGTCTCGGCTCTTCATCGAGCGCACATCAGGGTCGGTCAGCGACAGCTGCTGATCGGGACTGGCAAGCCTCTGCGCTTCGAGCGCCTTGAGCTGGTGCATCTGCTCCTTCAGGGCGGCGATCTTGTCTTGCAGCTGACCCTTCTTCAGCTGGGCCACTTCGGGCTCGGCTCGGTCCGCCGTGTCCATGGCGGTCAAGTAGCGCTCGACGCTCTCTTCGATCTGCGCCATGCGCCGCTGCATCTTGGCTCTGGTGAAGTTCTTGTCGCGGTTGTTCGAGCTGGTCAACAAAGGCCTCCACCACACGGACCGGGTTCTCCTCGGCAATATAGTCATCCCCGCACTCAGGTAGCAACGTGATCTGCGCTCGGTCCTGACCCTCGATGAATCGCTTCATGCTGCCGCCACGAAGAAACCGGATTCTTCAGTCTAGGCAAGTTTCGCGTTTTCACACAGGTGCGCCGGGAGACCGGCAAGGAGTAAGGGGTGCAAGTCCCCTGCGATGAAGGAATAGCGAACCACATCGGCCCCAAGCCGTGCGCAGGCATTCGCGAGGATGTCGGCGAAGCGTCGGCAGGGGTACGTGCAGGCCAGCCATTGAGCCGCGATAGAAAACTGTTTCTGGGTGCTGACGCTGTCTGTGTAGCGGAAGGCAACACGTCTGAGTGCGCAATCGCAAGCGCTTGGACGACCCGGCGTGGTCGCAGAACCTGGCATGCACGCACGCTCCTTGTACGGGAACCGGGAGATCTCGAGTCCGACCAGCCGCGGTACTGGGCCGGTCCGCATCGGGAAGGCGAAGAGCCGTAGCCGATGATGAACGGACGCGAGAAGTCAGACTCCGCCATAGTAGCGATGAAGCCTGCGAACAAAGCTGGACA
>QHXD01000723.1:3466-5780 GCA_003223895.1 Acidobacteriota bacterium | reverse complement strand
GCTGAAGCGGAGTGGGAGACAGGTAGATTCCCACGCGCGTCAGGTCAGGATCCAATGGCGCCTGTGCGGCTTCGTGCGTGCTGTAGTGAACCTGCATCACGATGCGCGCGCCCTTTGCGATTCGCATGCCGGTGCCGAGTGGAAACATCTGCGGCGACATGCCCGGTGCCCATGCGCCAAGCGCACCGGCAACGGAGGTGAAGCCGACGCCGCCAAAGCATGTGTAGCCGGGCCCCGGATCCGCATCGTCCAATCTGGCGGATTCGCCCCGTTCATCCAGGAACAGAATGATGTGGTGAACGATCTTCCGATTTCCCGGCAACAACTCGTATCCGCGTACATAGAGATCCGAGTTCGCATTGACGGAGATCGGGAAACACCTGTAGATGTCATCGGAGCCGGACGGGATCGTATAGGGCTCCGTGGGTTGCGTTACGATGTCCGGTTCGCCGGATTGCCAGGTTTGCGGAAAACTGAGCGGCTCCGGCACATCCCCCGGTACTCCTTCCGGTGCTCCTGCCATCGCCCACTGCGAAAGCGTGTCAATCTCCTGGTCGGAAAGGCTGCGTTCACCTTGAAAGACACCGTGGGCATTCACGGGCTTCCATGGCGGCATCTCCCCCGACATGACTGCGTTCCGAATCTCAAATGCATGCTGCCGCGCTTCGCTGTAAGTCATTAGCGAGAATGGCGCAATGTTGCCGGGGCGGTGGCACGTCTGGCAGTGCTGTTGGAAAATACGCACCACCTGATTATTAAACGTGACGTTTTGGGCGGAGAGTTCGGAGGTCCCGAACAGGAATGCCAGAAATATGCCGATCTTTGTAACACGCATGAAGGAGCAACTATAGCAGCAAGGCGATAACACGGCTAGCTGCAGACAAGACTCGAATCGAGCAACTGTAGCGGCGGTCTATGAACGTGTGAATGAATTGAAGGACGCCGACCATTCCCCTCCTAAGTTAGGAGGGGTGGCTGCGCCATCAAGAAATGCCGCGAAGCCACCGAAGCTTGGCGCAGACGGGGTGGTTCCCCGGCAAAAACCCAGCAAGCAGGAGCTTGGGAACCACCCCGCCTGCTCGGCCGTTTCTGGAATTTGATGGCCTCGCAGGCACCCCTCCTAACTTAGGAGGGGAGTTTCAAACGCCCAACTGCTAATTCATTCACACCTGTAACGAAAGTGACGCCGTAAGTCTTTTAGATCCGGTCGGCGGTTACTTTCATCTTTCACTTTGAGCCGCGGCTCATGCCAGTCTTCTATGACCGCCGATACAGTGTCAGAACACGTACTTCAAGGCAAACTGCAGGATTCGTGGAGGCTGAGCGGTTCGGATCTGGCCGAACGTATTGCTATTCAGAGCGATCGTTTGATTTTGACCGGTCGAAACGTTGGCTCCGGCTACCGCTCCGCTGATTCCCATCGGTATGAAGCTATTCGTCACGTTGAACGCTTCGGCTCGAACTTCGAACCTCTGCATTTCGTGAATATTGAACGACCGGGACAAAGCCATGTCGAACGACCATGTGCTCGGGGCGACAAGACTGTCAAAGCCGACATTGCCATACGTCCCGGGCGCCGGCGTTGCGAATGCTGCCGGATCAATCCACTGCGTGTTGGCCCGCCCGGATTTGTCCTTATAAGGATTCGCAAGTACCTGGTTTGCGCGTTGAAGACCGGTACCGGTCAGCGCATTGTCTATGCCGCTGACAATGTTGAGCGGCGTACCGGACGACCACCGATAGATTCCCGAGAACCTCCATCCGGTTGCCAGCACGCTGAGGGTGTGGTTCGAAAACTGCGGTGTCTGGGCGACCGCCGTAAAATTGAAAATGTGCCGTCGGTCCGAAAAACAATTGCCTTGATCGAACTTCCGATCGGAGGGTTTCGTGTAGGTTTCGTTCGCCGGCGGGCCATTCGCATTGATATCGGCATACGGACCGATGCAATGGGACAGCGTGTAGTTGCCGCTGAATGTCAGACCGCGCGCGGCCCGTCTTTCGAGCGACAGCAACATTCCGTGATAGATCGATGTGCCGCCATCGTCGAATTCCGCCAGCGGCCCGATCTTGGCTCCATCCTGTGCTCTTTCCAGGGTCAGAAGACGGCGGGCATCGGTGTTCGCCGTTGTCGAGCACACCGGGTAGCTCACACCGTTGATGGTGCAGGGAAGGAGTCCCATAAATATTGCGGGATTGATCGCGTTCTGGGTCCAGATGTGCATTGCACGCGTGGCAAGATAGCTGGCCGACGCGACCCAGTTGCTCGCAACCTCGCGCTGAACCGACAGGTTCCACGAATAGGTCTGCGGCGTAG
>QHXD01000723.1:1723-3336 GCA_003223895.1 Acidobacteriota bacterium | reverse complement strand
CTTCGCGCCAAACACCGGAGAGGAAGGTATAGCCGAAGGCGTAAGACGCACGGACCGAGGTCTTGCCATCGCCTTTCACATCCCAGGCCAATCCCAGACGCGGCGCGAAATGTGCCCACTGCGTATTGATGCCGGTCTTCTCCGGAAAACCGGGATCGCCGGTGTAATAGAAGCCGGCGGGCGCGTTGGCGAAAACGCTGCTCTTGATGCCCTGGATGAATCTGTCGTGATTGAAATTGTAGACCGGTCCCGGAAGACCAGTGCCGTTGTTTGGAACCATCTGCGGGAAGAACGGCTCCCAGCGAACACCATAGTTCGCGGTCAATCGTGGCGTGACTTTCCAATTGTCCGTCGCATAAAGATCGAACCGCTTTTCATGGATCTCCAGTTTGTTGGGTGTGCCCTGTTGGAAGGTAAATACTCTTCCGGTCATGAAGTCACCCATCCCCAGACCGGTCACCGAACCATTGAAAGTGAATGAGCCACCACTGAGAAAGTTGGCTTGCTGGTTGACTCGGCCGTGAATGGCGCCGACACCGAAAGCCAGTTGGTGCGATCCGCGAACGGTCGTGACATCGTCGTTCAACTGGTATTGGGTCGGTATCCAATAGGTGCCCGTTGGAATTCCGATGCCTAAGCCCGGGAATCCACCGGTTATGTTAAAACCCGATATCCACTTCGGTGTGTATCCGCAATAGATGTCTGTCGCGCCGGCATCGCAGACGGAGAAATATTCTTTGTTGTACTGGTGATTCCCGACCCGATTGACAGCCAGGCGGAATGCCTGAACCGTGCCGGTACCGATCAGGTACGTATCGCCAAAGGCATACGAAGCGGCCAGCGCGTCGGTACCCTGAGCGACTGCCAGCAGGTTCGTACTGAGCTTGCCACTGTCCGGCTGGTATTGGCTGTTGAACAAGACGCGCCCGAACAGAGAGTGTTTGGCGCTCTTCTGGTAATCGACCTTGCCGACATACACGCCGTCGTTTCGTTGTGTCGGTGCGCCAACTGTCACCAATCCGCAAGCGTCCGGCGGCGCGGACTGGCTGGCGAGGATCTTTTGTGCCATGAAGACCGCCACTTTGCTGTACTGTGCCGGGTCGATCCGGTTGTTGGCGAACGGCGCTCTCAGCGTCCTTGGCACTCCTGCGTTGCAGCCAGCGGATGCGAATGTCGTCCAGTCGCCGGCAAGCATCGCGGGTGTGGCAATGAAAGCCTGAACGTTGACCGCGTCCTGACGAAGCTTTGTACCCTGGTAGCCGGCGAAGAAAAATACTTTGCTCCTGGCAATCGGCCCTCCGACAGTTCCGCCGTATTGGTTCCTTTTCAGCGTGCTCTTGACCTTGTTGCCCGTTGCCGGGTCGATGGCCGCGAAATAAGACGTCGCATTGAATAAGTCGTTGCGAATGAACTCAAAGAGGTCGCCGTGCAGTTCATTTGTACCCGACTTTGTCACAACCGCAACCGCCGCGGAATTTCCGCGTTGCGCGGACAAACCGGTCGATTCGACTTTGAATTCCTGCGTTGCATCCGGAAACGGCATCGGCATTGTCGTCCCAACCAGGAAATTCATGTGATTGGCCCCGTCCAGACTGTAGTCCACTCCAAACGGC
>QHXD01000723.1:0-1713 GCA_003223895.1 Acidobacteriota bacterium | reverse complement strand
TGGATGGCAAATCGTTGAACAACCTTCCCGTACTGACGTTTGTTGTCACTGCCGCCCCGGACAGGGTGATCAGATCGGTCACCTGACGGCCGTTGAGCGGCAATTCCATGATCCGTTGTTGCTCGATCACCTGCCCGACACCGACGTTGCGTGTCTCCACCAGCGACGCATTCGCCTGCACCTCGACCTGCTCGCTGACCTGGCCCACTTGCAGGACAGGGTTGATCACCGGGCTGCTATTGACCTGCAGCAGGATTCCGGACTGCACAAACATTCGGAAGCCCGGTAGTGATGCCTCCAGCTTGTATGGACCGAGCGGCAAATTCGCTAGCACGTACGACCCGGTTTCATTGGTAACCGTACTTCGGGCGATACCGGTATCGGTCTGAGTTGCAGTTACTTCAGCTCCCGGCAGCACCGCGCCGGATTGGTCTCTGACGGACCCGCTGATCTGAGCTGTCGCTTGCGCCCAAACATCCACGGATGAAAGAGCAAAAAACAACAACGTCGTTCCAAGTACAAATGAAGCACGCTTCATCTTTCCTCCCCACACTTCTGACATGCTCGTTGAGCGATAAAATGGATACTTGGCGGGAGTCTACGCAGATTCAGGTGGGATTGTAAAAACGATCGGGAAAATGACCTGCGGGTTGACGATTGACAGTGTATGCGATACGGTCCGTTTAGATCCATAAGCTTGCGGGAGCAGCCTTGGCCCAGGTAGTCATCGAAAACCCGATTCTGAATTCGCCCTATTTCGAACCGTCACGTCACTTCCGATTCGGCGATGAAGGAATCACGAGCGACGTTGTCGACGGACGACGGAGCAGTTCCTACTTTATTCCGATCGCCAAGCCGAAGAAGAAGGGCGCCAAACAGCTCGCGTTTGACACCGAGTGGACCGAGGACCGCATCGAGGAGAACAAGGTCGTCAACGAAATCCGCCAGCGTGTCGGCAAATGGCGTCAGGGGGGATATGTTGGCGTAACGCCTACGACGAGCCGGTTGCTCACCTATTGGAACGATCCGGATCGCGTCCGAAAGCTTTTCTTCTGCCAGGTCGAGGCGCTGGAGACTGCCATCTACATCACGGAGGTCGCGAAAAGGTATGGGGATGCGTGGATCGAGAACGACCTTCGAGCCGCCAACGATGCATCGAATCCCGGCCTTCCGCGCATTGCTCATTGCATGGCACGCGCTGAACAAACTCGCGAGTCCTCAGGACGCACGTTTCTCCGATACTTTCTTGATCATCACGCCGGGCATCACAATTCGCGATCGATTGCGCGTCCTCTTGCCCAACGATCCCGGAAATTATTATCAACTTCGGGACATCGCCCCGCCCCAATGGCGGGAGCAACTCGGCCAGGCGCGGATTCTGATCACCAACTTCCATGGGTTCCAACTCCGCGAAACCGTCACGGCAGGCAAGATTACGAAGTCGATTCTTTCCAGGGGCGAATCCGGCGCGTTCACGGAGACACCGGATCAGATGGTTCGGCGCGTGTGCCGTGAACTTGGAAACAAGAAGAACATCGTGGTGATCAACGACGAAGCCCACCATTGCTACCGTCGTAGACCGGATAGCGACCCGGACCGTCTTTCCGGCGACGATCGGAAGGAAGCAGAGCAGCGTGACGAAGAAGCCCGGATCTGGATTTCCGGAATCGAGGCCATAAAGGCGAAGAGCGGCGTGAAAACGATCTATGACTT
>QHXD01000715.1 GCA_003223895.1 Acidobacteriota bacterium | reverse complement strand
CGGCCGTAGACAAAGGCAACGCGGACGCGGCCCGCGCGCTCGTCGACCATGGGGCTAACGTGAACGTGAAAGAATCCAGGGGCGGTCAGACAGCCCTGATGTGGGCGGCGGCCAACAAGCATCCGGAAATTGTGAAGCTGCTGGTCGAACATGGAGCGGACGTGCGCGCCCGCTCGAAGGGTGATTTCACTCCACTGCTTTTCGCTGCACAGCAGGGAGATGTCGAGTCCGGCCGCACGTTGCTGGGAGCCGGAGCAGATGTGAATGAAAACAGAAGGAAGGATCGCATGACGGCGCTGATGGTAGCGGCCGCCAGCGGCAACAATGAATTTTCGGTCCTTCTTTTGGAGAAGGGCGCCAATCCGGACCTGGCCGATGAAATCGGCTACACCGCATTGCACTATGCAGCGTCGGACGAGAAGAGGGTAGACGTGGTGAAAGCACTTCTGGCCCATGGGGCAAATCCGAATGCCCGGACCACCAGGGATGCACCCCGGACCAACAATTCAGGCGTCAGCTCTAAAGGCGCGACACCCCTGTTCCTTGCCGCTTCGCTTGGGAATGTCGAAACAGTCCGCGCACTAATAGCCGGCGGCGCGGATCCTTTCGTGACCACCGACGAAAAAACCGCTCCTCTGCACGTGGCAACATGGGGAGGTAATCCCTACAACAGAGACTGGACGGAAGAAGAAAAGAAGAATCTATTCGAAGTTACGAAGCTGCTGCTGGGACTGGGAGCCGATGTCAACTCGGCCGGGGAGCAGGGATGGACAGCGCTTCATGGAGCGGCCTACAAAGGCTTGGATTCAGTAGTCCGGTTTCTTGTCGAAAAGGGTGCGAAGATGGAAGTTTTCGATGAGTACGGCCAGACTCCATTGAGCATCGCCAACGCTGTGATCACCGTCGGTGTTAACGACTACTACTATCAAAGCTCACGAGTTGTTCGCAAAAGCACATCCGATCTTCTGTTGAAACTGGGGGCCAGGCCTCTGGCCGAGTCGGGCGTCCGGATACTGGATCTCTTCTACAAACAGCGGTAAGGATAGCCGGCAACGGGGAACTCCAAGATCATGCGATCGAGGAACGGGACGACGACCTCGTCCGCGACGATCTCCCGAAGGGTACTGTGATGGACCGCCGTCATCGGCGCCTGAGCGCGACCTGCCACCTCGACAGTTAATCGTCGTTCTGACGTCGGAGTGCGCACCACAAGTTCGGTACGTCCGGGTCGTACGGCCTCGAATACCCCCGTCGGCTCGATCAGCCGAACGATCTCAGGGTCCTCGGTGGCGAACTTGGCGTCGGCGAAGCGAGGTTGACTGCCCTCAGAGCGTTCCAGGACCGTGTAGTGAATCTGCTCACCGGGTTGCAGCAGGAAGTGTTTCGGGAATATGTCCAGCTCAGCTGTGCCGGGCGATCCGCTTGTGGCCAACAGCCCCAACAGACAAAGGAGCAGAAGACTCGTTATGGCAAGGCGTGTGCGGCGAGACCGTAGAGTTCGTGGAGGACTCTCAATCTGAGTCAACGACACGGTGTCACCTCACCATCCTCTATTTCGTATTGGCCGAATCGCGTACCGCCTACGCGCCACAAATTCTACGAACGCGGAGCCATCGGCCGCTCATGGATGATCATCCAGTTGATGCCGAACCGATCGCGCAGCTGACCGAAACGGGTGGCGAAGAAAGTCTCCTGCATCGGCATGAAAACTTCCCCGCCGTCAGCCAGCGCCGAAAAGATGCGTTCCGCGTCGGTATCGGTCTCGACGTTCAGCGACAGATAGGCGCTCCGCATCGGTTGGGCATTCGGAATATCCGCCCCCATCAGTTCGGTATCGCCGATCGAGACGCGCGCGTGCAGGACGGCGTCCTTCAAGTCGGGGTTGACTCTGCTCTGGTCCGGCGCCTGGCCGTGCGTCATCATCATGCTGATCTTTCCGCCCAGATGCTTCTCATAGTAGCGGAACGCCTCGGCACATTTGCCTGAGAAATTTACATACGTGTACATCTTCATCGTGTTCATCTCCTGCTGCTGAATTCGATTGTCGTCGATCTTCTCCAGGTAGTCGAATGGGCGAGCCTGAAATCGACAGTGGTTTTGACGCTGGCTTCATTGCACAGGACTGGATCTTGCAAAAGTTCGATCGAAATGCTGAAGGACAGTGCGCACGGTCAACGGCAACCACACGATAAAAAGTATCGCTGGGACTCCGTACCACGGTCTGCTCTGCTATTTCCTCGTCAGCGCGGCCGCCAGGAATCGGAGTTCGGATTCCACTTCCGCCGGATCCGCCACTGTCTCCGCAATCTCCTGGCGGAAGAGGTCGCGATAGCGCTTGCGGAGCCTGTGAATGGCCACTTTGAGCGCTCCCTCGGATCTGTCCAGTTCGCGAGCCAGCGCGGCATACGGCGTCTCCCCCTGATCGA
>QHXD01000714.1 GCA_003223895.1 Acidobacteriota bacterium | reverse complement strand
CGTCCCGGATCGTTGGCCACGCGCGGCCCAACGATCCGACATAAGCGGCCGTCACACTCAAGTCGGAAGTCACTTGACGCTGAATCGAAAAATTCAACTGGTACGTGTACGGCCAACGGAAGTCGAGCGCGATTCCTGTGATGGCGGCGTCCGGTAACAATTTGGGGTTGGCCGGACTGTAAATGTACGGATAAGGCGACACGCCTCCCGGAAAATTCCCATAAGGATCGGTCAGCGACTTCACATTGGTGTACTGCTGGCGCGCGCTAAACGGCTGGAAGTCGGTGCTCTGGTTCCACTCGTTGGCTGAAATGCTGCCGAAGAATGTTCCAGCCGCAGCACGGACGGAGGTTTTGCCGTCCCCCAACGGATCCCACGCCAATCCCACACGTGGAGCGAAATTATTCGTGTCGGCCTTGGCGATGCCACGCGTCACACCGGGATCGCCCGGAAAGAGCAAGCCCAGAGGGGCTGCAGGCACTTTCGTCGATTGAACTCCCTGGACGAACGTGAGCTGGCGGTCGTAAGGGTCGGTAAATGGCGTTTGCACGTCATAGCGCAAGCCAAGGTTCAGTGTCAGTCGAGGATGGACTCGAAAGTCATCTTGAACGAACGCAGCGTAGTACCACCCATTGTTGTATTTCGTGATCGGCGCATCCTGGTTCATTGACCGGGGCAGCCCCATCATGAAATCGGCCAATGCATTCCCGGTCTTGCTGCCGTCGAAGGAGAATGTCCCATAATTGTTCAACAAGGCGTCATGAATGTTCTTCTCCAGCGAAAGCTCCGCCCCAACCCTCAAAACATGATGACGCTTGTTCCAACTCAGAAGCTCGCGAAGGCCGTAGTAATTGCTTCCCGCAACAGGGCCGGCAATGGACTGGGCCAACCTGAAATAACCCGTGACATCGATATCCGGCAGCGCAGGAACTCCCTGGACCTGGAACTTCGAGCCGAAGTCCGCGAGGGACTTGGCCGGTGAATTAATTCGTCCGCCAAAGTTGCGGACGTACGTCAGACGAAGCTGATTGATGAGCGCCGGGCTCACGGTCCATGTATCACCGGCATTGATATTCTGTTGCGTCCACTTGAATGCCCTGCGTGACCACGGAAGCGCCCCCTGCGGCACCGGATTCGGAAATCCCTCGACCTCCTCTCCCGCAGTGCGGTAGTAACTGCCGCTGAGCTCGTGCACCTCACTGAATTGATGATCCGCCTTGAACTGAACTTCGTCGGTGTCCAACGGATGAGGCACGATCGCGCCATAAAAATTGTTTGGGGCGTCCGCAACCGGAATCGCCGTTTTGATGATGTTCAGCGCTGTCGGATCGAGGCGGTAGCCGGGAATGATCCCACCGTCAAAGGGCAGCCTGGTCACCGGATCGTTCGGCTTCACTCGCGATACCGAGAAGTCGCCCAATCGTTCCGCAGCGGTCGGAACAACGGCGGTGTTGGAAAAGTCGTCTTTTCGTTGACGCAGCCCGGAGTAGCTACCGAAGAGGAAGGTCCGATTCTTAACCAAAGGCCCTCCCAAGCTTCCGCCAAACTGATTGCGATGTAATGCAGGTTTGCTGCTCGCGTTCCAGGAATTCGCATTCAGTGCATCATTGCGGAAAAACTCAAACAATGAACCGTGGATGTTATTAGATCCTGATTTCGTCACAACATCGACCATGCCGCCGGCGAAGCGCCCAAACTCCGCGCTATAGCTGTTCGTAATGACTCGAAATTCCTGCACTGCATCGGGGCTTGGGAGCGAGTTGCCCGTGTTGCGAAGTCCGGCTGTGTTGTTTCCGCCGTCGAGATAGTAGGTGATCGAGCCGGTTCCACTGGAGGAGCCATTGACTACACTGATCTGTGCTGGACTTCCCAAAGGATTCGATGCATCGGACTGATCCACGCCGGGAGTCAGAGTGAGGAGCGTGTAAAGATCGCGATTGACGAGCGGGAGGCTTACGATCTCCCTATTGCTGACTGTGCTGCCAATGCTTGCATCCGACGTATTGACCCGGGGGGCGTCCGCTGTAATCGAAACTTCTTCGGCCACGCCACCGACTTCCAAAACGGCATCGACGCGGGCGTTGCGATTGACATCCAGGACGATTCCAGCCTGGCTGAATTTTTTGAAACCCGGCGTCGTTACATCGATGCGGTAAATGCCTAATGGAAGAAAGTCAATCCTGTAGTGTCCTGTCTCATCGGCAACCGCTGTGCGCATAAATCGGGTCTCTTGTTGTGTCGCGGTCGCTTCAATGCCGGGTATTACCGCGCCTGTGCTGTCGCTAATAATTCCGGAGATGGAGGCCGTCGTGACCTGCGCATCTAAGCGAATCATTGCCAGAAACAATAACAGTGGAAGCGCAAAGATCATTGTTCCGCGCATAATGCGTCGTTGTTCCCTCCGGCCTGCGGCATTAAGGATAAGCGGCTCGAGCCGAACCTACAACTCTCTGAGCTTGTCTCAATGCGTCATTGCGTAGACGATAACATTCGTCAGGAACTTGAAAGAGTACGTCGAATATGCGGCCGGGTATGCCGGATCGTCAGCCCACTCCAGTCCATCCCCGAGATCGGTATTCCAGGTCATCAGCACATTCATTCGTC
>QHXD01000703.1 GCA_003223895.1 Acidobacteriota bacterium | reverse complement strand
GGCCCTGGCGCTGGCGGGAACACTGTCGACGTTGCCTTTCATCGGCGGAGAATTCATGCCGAAGCTGGAAGAAGGAAATCTATGGGTGCGGTCGATGATGCCCAACACTGTTTCCTTCTCATACGCAAGCCAGCTCGCCGATCAGATGAGATTGGTTTTCAAGAAATATCCGGAAGTCACCGACGTTGTGAGCCAACTGGGCCGCCCTGACGACGGCACGGATCCGACGAGCTATTTCAACTGCGAGTTCTTCGTCAACCTCAAACCGCGTGAGGACTGGCGTCCGGGAGTGACGAAAGCCAGTCTCGTGCAGGAAATTGAAAGCGAACTGCGGCAGATTCCCGGCGTCAATTACAACTTTTCTCAGACGATCCAGGACAACGTCGAGGAAGCCATGTCGGGAGTAAAGGGCGAAAATTCCATCAAGCTGTTCGGAAATAACCTGGACGATCTCGAATCGACGGCCAACCAGATCGCAAAAGTGATGGGGACCGTTCCTGGCGTAGAGGACCTGAGCGTCATAGGGGAATTGGGGCAACCCAACCTGCTCGTTCGCGTGGACCGCGAGCGGGCCGCTCGTTACGGGATACTGCCTGGTGACGTAAACGGCGTAGTACAGGCTGCGATCGGAGGCCAGGCCGTAACTCAGGTGCTCGATGGCGAGAGGCGGTTCGACGTTGTGGTCCGGTTCCTTCCCCAGTACCGGGAGAGTGCCGAAGCGATCTCGGATATTCCGGTGAGCACGCCTGATGGTGGACGCATTCCGCTGAAGCAAGTCGCCGAGATCGTCAAGCAAACGGGGGCTTCATTCATCTATCGCGAAGACAATGCCCGTTATATTCCCGTGAAGTTCAGCGTTCGCGGCCGCGACCTCCAGAGCACGATTGCCGAAGCCGAAAAGAAACTCTCCGAGCAGGTCCGCATCCCGCCGGGGTACCACTATGAATGGGCAGGTGAATTTCAAGAGCTCCAGGCTGCGCTCGCCCGCCTCGAGATAGTTGTGCCGGTCAGCTTGCTGATCGTTTTCTTCCTGCTGTACAGCGCCTTCGGCAATCTTCGCGACGCGCTCCTCCTTCTCGGGACGGTTCCTCTGGCGCTGATCGGCGGGATGCTTTCACTGCTTGCAACGCATACCAATTTCAGTATCGCGGCCGCTGTCGGTTTTATTTCACTTTTCGGAGTTTCAGTTCTCGGTGGCGTGATTCTGGTTTCACGGATCCAGCAGCTCCGGGAGAAGGATATCCCGCTGGCGGAGGCTGTGGTCCGCGGTTCAGAGCTGCAACTGCGGCCAGTGCTGATGGCAGCCTTGTCGGCTGCCATCGGCTTGCTTCCAGCTTCGATTGCTACTGGTATCGGTTCGGAAACGCAGCAACCGCTGGCTCGCGTAGTGGTGGGCGGAATGATGACGTCAGCCGTGCTGATTCTACTCGTACTGCCGGCGATGTATGTTATTGTCCACCGCTCTACCGGCAATCGTTCCTGATCTTCGGGGCGCAATTACGCGAATTACACCAAATGGGCGATCAGAAAGATTCCGACGCGCCCATTTGGCGTAACTCGCGTAATTCGCGGCCTTATTTCTTTGTTGCTTGTTTCTTAGCGTCTTTCTTAGCCTTCTTGTCGGCCTGCTTTTTCTTCTTGGCTTCCTTCTTGTCCTCTTTAGTGTCCTTTTTGGCCTGCGTCTTCGCCTGGGTGTTAGCCCCAGTCGTGGACTGAGCCCATGCCGGTGCGGACAGCGTAACGGCAATGATGGCAGCGAAAATCAAAGTCGTGAGTCTCTTCATTTACAGTTTCTCCCTCGTTAATTGAACCTTTGGCCGTCAGTAATCTCCGACAGCTCAAGGAAGTGTAAAGGGCGCTGATTAAGCCGGCATTAGTTAAACATTAATTCCAATTAATCTTCCTTCAGGCGCCGGACTCGACAGGAACGGCTGGGAATGCACGTCCCACTGCCTTACTATGCCTGATTTAACAATAGGTTTCGTATATCTAAAGCATTGTTCCGTGTGTATTAGAAGTGATAAAGTCCCGCTTTAAAAACAAACTAGTGGATGAAAAATGGTGAGGAAACTATGGATCACAGCCTGGATTGCCGTGGCTGGCGTTGCTTTCGCGCAAGTAAACGCCACGGTGAACGGCACGGTCGGTGACGCGACGGGAGCGCTGATACCCGGCGTCGAAGTGACAGCCACCAACGTGAATACAGGCATCGTAACGACAGTGCTGACGAACGAAGCCGGCAGTTATCAGTTCTCCAGCCTGCAGCCCGGTTCCTACAAGGTCAGCGCTGCACTTTCCGGTTTTCAGACGCAGACATACCAAAACGTACAACTCAGCCAGAGCCAACAGGTCCGCTTGAATTTCAAACTGGAAGTGGCAGGACAGGCCCAGGCTGTTGAAGTGACGGTCGCGGCCGATACCGTACTGGCCACGACGACGGCCTCAGTTGGTACCGTCATCCGCGTTGATCAAGTCGGTTTGCCCCTGGTTTCGCGAAACATCATGGACCTGGCAAT
Organism: Acidobacteriota bacterium; assembly: GCA_003223895.1. Classification (GTDB taxonomy): domain Bacteria; phylum Acidobacteriota; class Terriglobia; order 20CM-2-55-15; family 20CM-2-55-15; genus 20CM-2-55-15. The sequence goes on along the minus strand of QHXD01000703.1, from coordinate 299 downwards.
AACGACTCCCGGCGCGCTTTCCACAGGCACCAACAATGCCAACACAACTTTCGCCGGAACGCGCAGCAGCCAGGTAAACACGACGCGCGATGGCGTTGTAGTGTCCGATGGCCGTTACATGGATTGGAATGGAGCGTTCGCGGCCACCTACACTACGCCCGACCTCGTCGAAGAGGTTCAAATCACGACCAATACCGTTGACGCTGAAGCGGGACGCGGTTCAGGTCAGGTTCGCCTGCAGACCCGTTCCGGCACGAACCAGTTTCACGGTGCTCTTTTCTACACGAACAACAACTCGG
>QHXD01000720.1:2868-6850 GCA_003223895.1 Acidobacteriota bacterium | reverse complement strand
CGGGAGTCGAAACGAATTCCGACATCGACCAGTGCGCGGCGACCGGCCCCAGGGGAATATCATCGGCGGTCTGAGACTTCCCATCGGGGCCTGCTGCGTAGGCGATGGCCTCGAATTGCGCATACTGCTTCGCGGCAATGGTGCCGCCGAGACGCGACATGCTGGCGTCGGGAAGAGTCTTGATATACGCAATCTTGTCGTAGACGGCGAAAGCTCGCTCCGCCGTGGACCGGCCAAGTGAAATGTCGCGGATACCGCTTGCCAGATTGGGATTGACTTGAACCGCGATGGTGGCCACCGATGCGGTGCGGCGGACAATCCGGGTAACAGTAATTCCCGCGCCGAGATCGAAATCTGCAGGCTTCAGGTCTGCTGGGAAGTTCGCGCCGTAAACTCTTATTTCGGTGGAAGACGGCGACTGCAGAGAGAAAACACTCGCTCCGGCCAGGATCGGTGTGGTTCCAATGCGACTCAGATGCGCGTCGATGCCGAACTCCTCGTATCCGCCCCAAAACCAGCGACCGTCCATCGTATTGCCATCGCGCGAAATGAAGAGAGCCTCTCTCCATTCCGGCGGGTTGCTCGACGGGTCGGCCGACGGCGATGCCGACGCAGGCGCTGTGGCGCGGCCGCGCCAACTGTAGCCCGTGTATACGACTCCTTTTCCGGTTCGCGATAGCGTCGCTCCCGTGGAGGCATACTCGATGTCGATCTTTGTCGTGAAGTCTTCAGGCGACGGACCCGTTTCGATTGTCATGGTGCCGAACACGCGGCCTTTGCCTTGTTGATAGCCGGTGATCATCCACTTGCCGTCCAGCTTGGGCGTTCGCATGACTGCCTTCCACGCGCTCCATTCGGGCGTGATCAGCGGCTGGGCAGTGGATAAATAGTCGATCGCAATATCGGCAGGATACTTACCGTCGGAGCGCGCTGCAGTGTTGGCCGGCGGTGGCGGCACGATTGCCGGATTGCCGCCGGTCGGCGCCGACATGACAACCGGGGCCTCGGCCTGAGGACCGCTGGGGCGTCGTGGCTTCAATGTGTTCTCAGCGCCGGGAAAAAGGCCGAGATGCATATTGATCAGCTTCTCGTAATCATCTCTCGTTCGCCGCTGCGTCAGGACGCGTCCGATCGTGTGGCAATAGTTGCAAGTGTGTTGAAGCGCATCCGCCGGAATCTTGTCGCTTTGATCGCGGAAAAGCCGGTGCTCGGCTTCCCAGAACACCGGCCTGGCTTCCTCCGGCGCCAGGCCATTGTTGGTGCTGAGATACCGAAGGATCTCACGGGCTTCTTCCGGTTTGATGACGAGATCATTCAGTCGAACCATTCGCTTGATGGCCTGTTCCCAAACCTCCGGCGTGGTCCGGATGTAGGAGAGCCGGCGCATCATGCCGCTGGCATCGCGCGGAAGACAGCCCCCGCACTTGTTGAACGTGAGTTGATGATCGATCGGAATTCCTTCACTCGCGATCGGATTTTGCGCGGGGCTGAGTCCAGCCACGAGTAAAACCAGCACGCCTGCAAGAAAGCAGGTCTTTAGCCCAAACCGCTCCCCTCCTAAGTTAGGAGGGGTGGCTGCGCCATAAAGAAAATGGCGGGAAGCCACCGAAGCTGGCGCAGACGGGGTGGTTTCCTGAGGAACCACCCCGCCGTTCGCTGAAAAACGCGCGAACGGCACCCCTCCTAACTTAGGAGGGGAGCTCTGTTTTTTAGTCCGGCGAGAAATTCCTGTAAGAAACATCTTTTCTTCCTCCTTAAAAGACCATGCGCGACGTGATTTGAATCTGACGCGAGCCCGCTCCCTCGGCCGTTTGAACACTGGTGATTGTTCCAAACGCCGCTGTCCCATAGTTCAGATTCGGTGTTGTGTAGTTCGGGTGATTGAACGCGTTGGATGCCGCAGCGCCCAACTGGAATCGAATGCGCTCGCTGATGCTGAAAGACTTCAACAACGAGAGGGAAACCGCCTGCGTTCCAGGGCCGACAACCGAACTGACCGGCGAGTTCCCTGCCCGCCCGATGTTGTTCTTCGGAACGGCGAAGGCAGCCTTGTTGATCCACAGGCTGATGCTCTTGTTATCCGGATATAAGGGGACACCGGGAATGATGTCTGCACGGCCCGCCCCTTCGAGATTCGCGAAGTTGGTGCCCATGGGATCGGCTCCGGGCGCGACCACCGTCATGAATGGGCCCGTCTGGTACAGCACGATTCCGGAGACCTGCCAGCCGCCAATAACCTGATGGAGTGGACCCGTGGCTCCAAAGGGGAGCTCGTAAAGGAACGTCGCCAGGAATATCCGGATAACAAGAGCATCAGCCTTGTTGATCCACAGGCTGATGCTCTTGTTATCCGGATATAAGGGGACACCGGGAATGATGTCTGCACGGCCCGCCCCTTCGAGATTCGCGAAGTTGGTGCCCATGGGATCGGCTCCGGGCGCGACCACCGTCATGAATGGGCCCGTCTGGTACAGCACGATTCCGGAGACCTGCCAGCCGCCAATAACCTGATGGAGTGGACCCGTGGCTCCAAAGGGGAGCTCGTAAAGGAACGTCGCCAGGAAACGTTGCCGGTGTGTGAAGGCGACGTTACCGTAGTCCAGTCCGATGTTGTACGGGTCAGTAACATATCCACCGGCCTGTGTCGCGAAGGCTGTGGGATTAAAACCCTGGCCGTTTGAAAGATTCCTTGCGAATGTGTAATTGGCCCCAAACTGAAGCCCCCTGGACATCCGCTTGTTTATCGCGGCAGTGACTGCGTGATAGTTGGATCGGGCTCCCGTGGTTTCCTGGGCGATGCGGGAAAACAGAGGGAATGGCGACGACGACTTCGCCGCCGCGAACCCAATCGTGTTGGCGGGTATCTGAGCCAGGTTCTCGCTGTATCCCAGGTTCGAGCCGTGGTTGCCGTCGTAGGACAACCTCAGGCCCGTGCTGAAGCCCAGGTCCCGCTCAATCGTGAGATTCCACTGCTGGACATAAGGATCCCGATAGTTCACATCGGCAGACACCCGGATGTTCTGTGTGCCGGGCTGCGCCAGGTTCGCCGGGTAAGGATAGGGAAACGCCAGTGTGGGCCGTCCGTCAACGATCGAGTTGGTGTAGGTCCCCACGTGGCTCGCGGAAATCCCCCAGCCCGCGCTGGTCAGCGTGCCGAGCATGGCTTCAATGAAGCGTCCATAACCGGCCCGGATCACCGTCTTCCCATCGGCAAACGGACGCCATGCAAATCCGATGCGCGGCGCAAAACTGCTCTTGTCGGACCGGTGCAACTGCTGAGGAATGCCTGCCTGTGTCGCTGTGAGGATCGGGGTCGGAGCGAGCGATGCGGCGAAGAACGGATGCGTCAGCACATATCCGTCGTCAGGCACCGCGACGGCGCCACGCACGAACGTACCGTTGACGATGGAATACACATCGGGGAGCACGACCGCGATGTTGTTGAGAACATCGGTAAACGGCGGGTGATATTCCCACCGCATACCGTAGTTGACGGTGAGCCGGGACGACGCTTTCCAGTCGTCCTGCGCATACACCGCGTAGTGGACGGAATGACCGTTCGAGTCCGTCGCGTTCACCAGACCGATACCGGTCGTGTCGGGAATTCCCAGAAGAAACGCGGCATAAGGATTTCCGATGATGGAGTTCGTCACCGACCCGTTGAAGGTGTATTTGCCGGCCCGATCAGAAGAGAAGACATTACTGAAGTACGCCGTCATCGGACGAATGTCTCCGCCGAACTTCAGCGTATGAGCGCCGCGGTTCCAGCTCAGGTTATCCAGCAACTGAAGCGTTCGAGATCTGCTGACGGAGGTGGTGGCGGTACCGGTCGGCTGAAACCCGTTGATGGTGACTGTCGGAGTGGCACTCCCGTCGGGCGGATCCGGCAACGGAACCCCGATTTTGGCAATAAGGTCTCTGGCCAGAACATCGGTGCTGGTCAGGGCCCGTACGTCACTCACCCCGATCCGTAGCTCATTGA
>QHXD01000720.1:0-2863 GCA_003223895.1 Acidobacteriota bacterium | reverse complement strand
GATCGAAACGTATCTCTCCGGCTTGTGTGCCGCGCCCGCAATGACGGACTGCGTGGCAGTCGGAGCGTCATCGACGTCCCGCTTTTTGTAAGTCGTGCGCACGAACATCGTCTGCCTGGTCGACATGTTTTGATCGATGCGAAAATCTCCCTGATTGCTGGTGATGGGAGTCGGCATATTGACGCTGTAGTTGTTTGCAATTGCGTTCGCCGGTCCGGTATTGGGAAGCGGGAACAGGTATTGGAGCGACGCTCTCGACACCGGGGAAATGCGCTCCGCCGGAATCTGGTTGTTAGGGAAGGGCGCACCTGTGACGGGGTCGCGAATCACGCCGGAGTACGCGGAAAGATCCCCATTACGCAAGGCCAGCGACGGTACGCTGTGATTGATGAACGTTTCACGCGGTAGCTGGAGACCTTCGTAGCTGGCGAAGAAAAACGTTTTGTCCTTGCCGTTGTGAAGGTGCGGCACGGTGAGCGGGCCACCCACGAAGACGCCGTTATTGTTCATGATGGTCTTCGTCTTTGCGGAGCTGAAGGGATTGCGCGCGTTGAGCGCCGTATTCTGGTGGTTCTCGAAGAGGCCGCCGTGCAGCTGATTCGTGCCGCCCCTGGAGACCGTCGTGATGTCGCTCACACCTCCGAACTCGGCGGCGTTGTTGACTTCGCTGACGCGGATCTCCGCGATCGTGCCGAAGGACGGGAACAGCTCGGCGGCCGGCGCATTCGTCCTGACGTTCATCGTGCTGATGCCGTCAATGCTGACCGAAAGCATGCTCGGCTTCGAGCCCGCGACAGAAAGGGCGCCAGCGTTGTCCACCTGCACTCCAACCTGCGTGGTGAGTGTCGAAATCGGACTCGTGGAACCCAGAGCGCGTGACCCGATCGCAACCGGGAGATCCAATAACTCGCGTCCCGTCTTCGTTTCCGCAATGTTGGAAACTTCCGTCGTGATCACCGGAGCGGCCTCGGCCATCACGCTCACCGTCTGGCTCTGGGTCGCAATTGTCATTTGGCCGTCGATCCGGATCGTTTGCCGGGCGAGCAGTTGAATGTTGGTATATTCCGCCACCTGAAATCCCTGCGCTTCGATGGTCATCTTGTAGCTGCCCGGTTCCAGATTGGGTAGAGTGTAGGAACCGCTTTCGTCAGCCACGCTCGATCGGCGTAGTGACGTCCCTGTGTTTTCAGCCGTGATGACACAGCCCGGCATCAGCGCGCCCGAGGAATCCCTTACGGTGCCGAGAATGGTTCCAAACGTCGACTGGCCCGGTGAGATACCAGTGCTCAGCGTCACGCATGCGATCACACAGACGATCAATCGGGGTCGCGAAGAAGATAGACTCGTCATGTCTTTACCCGTCGGGCTATGGTTCGCTCTGTTGGCACGTGCGATTCCAGATGCTGTTAACCCAACACGAATGAACCTAAAGGCCGTTGGAAAAATGTGTTAACCGTTTTCATCTCGCGACGGGAACAAGTTCCCGCAACGACAGATTTGTAGTTCGATCGCGAAAGAGGAACCAGAATGTAAGTTTTGGGACGGGGTATTCCCCTCCTTGGAAAGGAGGGGTGGCTGCGCCATCAAAGAAAAGTTCCCGTTCCGAAGCGGCGCAGACGGGGTGGTCGCTCACAAGTAACGTCTCCCCGAACTGACCACCCCGGCCGCGCCTTTCAAAGGAAGCTCCGCGGCATTTCTTGATGGCGCGTCCACCCCTCCTTTCCAAGGAGGGGAATAACATCATCCCGAAGTCTTCATTAACCACGCGCGTCCCTTCCCTCAGAATGTCAATCGCGATGTGATTTGAATCTGCCGCGGGCCCGCGCCCTCCGCCGACTGAACATTCGAGATCGTTCCAAATGGAGCCGTGTTGAAGGTTGTATTCGGCGGCGCGTAATTCACATGGTTCAGAAGATTCGCCGCCTGAGCCCCGATCTGGAAACGCACGGATTCCGTGATCCTCACGGACTTGGTCAGCGACATCGAAATGGCCTGTGTACCCGGACCTACAACGTTTCCGACGGGAGCCGTCGGATACCGCCCGATGTTGCTCCTCGGAACGGCGAATGCCGCCGGGTTCAGCCAGTGCTGCGGCGTCTTGTCGTCTGCGTACAACGAAAGATTTGGAATAAGATCGGCGCGACCATTTCCAATCAGGAGCGGAAAGCCTGTACCGGACGGATCGGCGCCGGGAACGGTCACCGTCATGAACGGGCCGGACTGGAACAGCAGTACCCCTCCCAATTCCCAGCCGCCGATGACCTGGCCGAGTGCGGAACTCGTCCTGCCGAACGGAAGCTGGTAGAGCAATGTCGTCAGGAAGCGGTGGCGCCTCGAAAACGCCACATTGCCGTAATCGATCTGAGAATCACGAAGATCGGTAACGAGGCCACCGGCTTCGGATGCAAAGCTCGTCGGGTTGTAGCCTTGAGCGTTGGTCAGGTTCCTGAGGTAGGTATAACTGCTCTGGAACTGGATGCCATGAGACAAACGCTTGGTCACGGCGCTGGTCAATGCGTGGTAGTTACTGCGGCCTCCGTTGGTCTCGATTTGCATCAGTCCAAAGTCCGGATAGAGCAGGAGCGGACTGCCGGCTGTGTAGCCCGTGGTATTCGGCGCAAGCTGATCCGCATTGCCCTGTCTCCCGAGGTCTCTGCCATGACTGCCGTTATAGGAGAGCCGCAGAGCCGTGCCGAATCCCAGGTCGCGTTCGATCGTCAGGTTCCATTGATCGACCTTTGGATCCTTGTAGTGAACGTCACCGGCCTGCTGGAAGAACTGCGTTCCGGGCTGCGCAAGGTTCGCTGGAAATGGATAAGGAAAGCGCAGTGCAGGCTGGCCGTTGACGATCGTCTGGTTGTAG
>QHXD01000060.1 GCA_003223895.1 Acidobacteriota bacterium | reverse complement strand
CACCCTGAACCTCGCAAGATCGTCCAGACCCCAGGATTGATCGTTATTATTTACGAAGCGAACTTCGGTCTTCGGCAGATATTCACCGACGGGCGGCCTTTGCCCAATGACAGCCCGCAACCCTGGTGGTATGGCTATTCGGTTGGAAAGTGGGAAGGCGATACGCTCGTCGTGGAGACCACCGGCTTCATTGAGGACGGCTGGCTCGATATTAACGGCAATCCGCTGACCGAGGCCGCGAAAGTAACGGAACGGTTCCGCCGAACCAACTATGGCAATCTGGAAATCGATGTCACGGTGGATGATACGAAAGCCTATACCCGGCCGTGGACCGTCAAGGTGAAGCAGAGTCTGATGCTCGACACCGAGCTTATCGAGTTCATCTGTCTGGACAGAGATGCGCAGCACTACATCGGGAAGTAGTTTCAATCCACGTTTCTATCAACAGCCGCCACGACTTCCTTGCCGTTGGCCAGGATCGCATGCGTCCTGTCCACCACCCCGACAGGCGTGCCTGCCTTGGACGGAAACACCGTAATCTTGATCTGGTCACCGGCCTTGAATTGCCGTTTGGTCCATCCTTGCCTGCCCAGAACGCTTGGACTGTTCAATTCGCCAGCCCAATTGGTGACCTTACCGCTGGCGTCCTTGACGTCGAAATAGAGCTGGCAATGCGGATTGCTCCACACGAACTCCGTCACAGTCCCGTTCAGCGTGGTCGGCTTGTTATGGTCGTAGGAAATATTCGTCCCGTGATGTGCAAGAACGGAGCTTGCGAGAACGAGCAGCCCGAGTATCAGAACGGAAAACCGTGGTCGTGTAAATTTCATTTTGCTCTCCTCATGTATTCAGCGGACCCCTCCTGCAGGATTCCGCACGCGCTTGTTGAACGATTCTTCGTCCATCGGAGCGAAAATGTCTTCGATGAAATTCCCGGTCGGCGTGTCTGGCTGAAGCCGCCACATGAACTTGACGCCGGTGCCGATCGGCTTCGTATACATCTTTGGATCGGTGACGATGATGGTCAGTTCGAGATTGTCGCGATCGATGCGATGGTACCGCTCCTGGACGCGCGCGGCGTCGGTCTTGGGCGTCCCTTCCTCATCGACCCAGGCCCGCGGATCGAGGCCGATCGTATCGACGACGAACTCATTGCCTTCCCACCTGCCGGTCGAATAGCCGTACCATGCCAGGTCGGGATCTGCGGGAAGCCGCCGTCCATTCGTCCAGATCTCGCGCCACACACGATTCCACTCCACCAATTGCACCATCTTGTCTGGAAGTTGGATGAACTGGAGCTTGGTGGCGTGGCTGATGAGAGCGCGCGGGATCCCCGGCGGGTTGGCGCCTCCGAGCGGATCGTTCCCGAACGCCGGCGCGACGGCGCGCGGGCCGAATGAAGGCTTGTTGGCGTCGAAAGCGGCCTTGCCGGCCGGCGTGAAAGAGGGCGGCGGGTTGTTGAGCGCTCCAGCCGCGCGGCCCAGCCAGATGCCGGACAAATCGTGCGGGTCGTGAGGAGGCCCGGGAGGCGGCGCACCACGACCGCGGGCACCCTGCTGCGTGAAGGCGGCGGCGGAGAGCAACAGGATCATCAAAACAATTCCAATCGACTTCGCGATGCGATGCGGCATAGGACAATTCCTTCCAACAACTCCTGTGGGCTCACCTGACTTTAACGTACTTCCGAAGGACCCGTGGGCGAGGCTCTCCTCCGAACACATTGCCGTATTTATCCACGGTAACTCCGCACCGCTGCCCGTTTGCGTGCGCGGGTTACCGCCCTGATCCAGGATGAAGTATTTCACCCAACCATTCAGGGCGTCCCCGATCCGAATGCCCTGATCAAAACCCGGATTGTCGACATTGTCCGACTCCGAGTCGAACACATAGATCAGGTCTTCGTCATTTACGGAGAAGGCGAGTCCGCTCGGCATCCCGAACTGGTGCCATGTCGCCAGGTGCTTACCCTCCTGGTCGAAAATCTGGATCCGGGTATTTGACCGATCGCACACGAACAACCGGCCTCTTTTGTCCATGCCGATGCAGTGTGCTGTCCGGAATTCGCCCGGCGCGTATCCCGTCTTTCCCCAGGCCTTGATGAACTTTCCATCCTTCGAGTACTTGACAATGCGGTTGTTCGAGCCATGGCCATCCGCGACAAAGATATCTCCATTGGGCGCCGTCACGACACCGGCAGGGGACCGGAAATGGTACTCATCGTTTCCCGCAACTCCCGGTTCGCCGAGCGTCATCAAGACTTTTCCATCCGGGCTGAACTTGCGGACAATGTGCCCGGCCTTTACCCCCGCTTTGGCCGCCGTTGCCACGGCGTCCTCGGCAGCCGCGTCGGTTACCCAGACATTGCCTTCCCGGTCCACATACATCCCGTGAGGCCAGATAAACATCTGGGCGCCAAAGCTCTTGACGACGCTTCCCTTCGGGTCGAACTTGTAAATCGTGTCGTGCGGTTTGAGTCGACCGTCGGGATACATACAGTCGAGACCGAACCGTCCGCCCCTTGCAGCCGGCACGGGGCTGGTCTCGTCACATCGGATAAAGGCCCAGATGCTCTCCCCGTCAACGTCAACGTGAACCGAGGCCGGCGGTCCCATCTCTCTCCCGCCTGGAAGCTTTGCCCACTCACCTCCCGGAACGCTCGGGCCGCCTCCATCTGCAAGTCCCTTGACCGGGCGGTACGGATTGTCAGCCGGTCCTTGAGCGAAGGGCACCACGACCGCGGCCAGGAACACCACGATGCCCCATAACGCCATCCATCCAAGTTGATACGCCTTCGACATGACACGCCTCCCTTCAGGGGCATACTGTATAACGCCCATGAGCTTGGATGAGAACTGAAAATTGATTGGATTTACTTCGTTAGATTCTTGATTCCGATCAGCGTGAGGAAGAAGCCGACAGCGAAAACAGGAGCCCAGGGGAGCCAATTCCAAACACGTCGATCGATCATTGCCGCGGACGGATCGGCAGGATCGTAAAGAACCGTCACGGTATTGTTCAATTCTGCCGCAACGCTGGACCCCATCCAGTCTTGAAATCGGATTACTCGATCTCCCGCCGGGAATTCCACGATCGGCATGAAAGCGGTATTGAAGGGACTTTGGCCTGTACCTGTACGCGCGAACCGTTCCTCTTTGTAATCGACGATCTTGCCCGCCGCCCGGGCCCCTCCTCGTATGAGGTCAAAATGCCCTCGGCCGGTGTAGTAACCGAAGAGCATGAGGAACATGCCGACGAATACCTGTAGGAAATAGGTGTAACGCAGAACCTTTGCTCTGTTGTCGAGCATCCACTTGACGATGTTCTGTACTGTCATCGGCGTCATTACAAATCGGATAGCCTTTTATCCATTTTGAAGCAAAAGCCCGCGTTTTGGATAGAGCCTCTACACAGTCCAATAAACGATAACCCCAATGTTTGTGGATGGTTTCCAACTTTCCTGGGACGGCACTTCGCCCTGGCCGGCCCGGCATGCTTATTGCTTAATTCAGTCACAAGAAAGGCGACTAAGGGGACACAAACCATGAAAACAAAAATTCTGGTATTCATCGATTGGGACCGCGGCGTTTGGGCCGTTCAGTATCGCGACAACAGCGAAATGGTTACCGAAATGACCGGCTTCCCGGCAAGCACGCCATCGATTGTCGTCTGTGATGCGATACGGAAAGCTAAACCGGAATCGAGAATCTTCGCGAAGATCCGCTAGGTGACCTGCCCCCAGATTTTGCGGGTGAGTGAAGAGATCGGAACTGCCGACACGTCCTTCCACACGTAGTCAGCCTCTTCCAGGTCTCCTTCATAAACGCTCACATCAAAACGATGGTGCGTGATCGTATGGCGGCAGGCGCCGATCTTCTTGAATGCCCCTTGCGGCAGTTCCTGAAACATCGGGAATTCCCACATACCCTCAGCGGGCTTCATCAGGTACCGGTCGGCTTTCTTATGGACGACTGCAAAGAGATGCACACGCACGGTCGCGGGCCGCTTCTTCACGGAAGGAATCTGGTCCTGCATTCCTACTCGGAACGCGATGCATGAGGATTGAATCGGGCAAATCAGGCAGCGCGGTGACTTGAACGAACAGACTCTGGCGCCCAGCTCCATCAGGGCCTGATTCACGAACCGCGGCTCAGCCCCTTGCGCCAGGCGTGCAGCCGCATCCCACAAGGCCCTGGGGTTTTCGTCCTTCCACCCGTAAACGCGCGACAGGACGCGCCGGACATTTCCATCCACGACCGGATACGCCTTATTGAAGGCAATGCTCAGAATTGCTCCGGCCATATACTGGCCGATTCCAGGGAGTGCGATGAGGGCGTCGTAGTCCGGCGGGATCCTGCCGTTGTGCTTCTCCACCACCTCCCGCGCAGCCGCCATCAGGTTCTTTGCGCGGCGGTAATAGCCGAGTCCAGCCCACAAGGTCAAAACGCGCTGCTCGTCGGCCGCAGCCAGGGCTTCAACGGTGGGAAATTCCTGGATGAAGCGCTCGTAATAGGGAAGCGCCGTCTCTACCTGGGTCTGCTGGAGCATGACCTCCGAAACCCACACGTGATACGGATCGTAGGAAACGCGCCAGGGCAGAGGCCGCTGGCTTTCCTGAAACCAGGCGACCAGCGGCTGGATCACAACTCAGACCGTTCGCACGGATGGGTTGAACGGTGCCACGGCTGGCCCACTGCGGTCCAGCAGGTTCCTGCTGGCTTTCATCTCGCGTTCGACTTTCTTGATTTCCATCAGATGCGTGGGGTTGAATGGAAGCGACGGGTAATAGCAGTTGCTTTCGTGCGTGCAGAAACATCCATTGGCCACTTGTTCGCGGCGTCCTTCCATGGCGGGCGAGTACCACAGCTTCGAGAAATCCCAGTCGTATTCGCGCAGGTTTGCCACCGAGTTCAGGATCTCGCAGCTCGAAACCGTGCCTTCGTCGTAGATCACGGCTCCTGCCGTTCCGGCCCAGCACTGAAGCTGCGGACGTCCTTCCATAGCCGTCTTCGCGATCAGCTCATGCATGTAAACATCGACGGCCGCTTTGAAGAACCCGGCGTCGCCGGCGTAGTTGTTCTTGATCGCCGCATGACGCGAATCGTCGCTAATGGTGTGCATGAGCTTGTCGTACCGCGCCTTGTCGATGAACAACTCTTTCGGGTGCGCTGACGGCGGACGGATGTAGTTGAAGTTCACCTTGTCCGGCTTCAGGTCCTGCTTGAGGAAGTCGTACCATTCGAAGATCCGGTCCTGGTTGCTGTTCATGAAGCACGTGCAGGTCTGGATGTCGAGCTGCGGATGTTCCTTCTTGATCTGTTGCAGCTTTCGCGCGGTATCGATAGCGATGTCCCAGCTTCCGGGCTTCTGGCGGATCGCTTCATGATCTTCCTTCATGCCGTCGATGCCCAGGGCCACCGTGACGTTGAGACCGGGACACTCGTTCAGAATTCGCGAGACATCCGGGATGATGCGCTGCTGAATCTGTCCATTCGACATCAGATAGATCGATTCCAGCTTGTTGTTCCTGCGGAAGGCCCGCGCGATTTCCGGCAGATCCTTGCGAGTAAAGGGTTCGCCGCCCGCGATGATTAGTACCCCGAGATTGGCGCCCAGGGTTTCGCTGATGCGCTCCAGATTCCTGGTGGTCATCTGGAGTTTCTTGCGCTCTTTGTCGTCCAGTTGGTCCGTGAAGAAGCAGTGGACGCAGCGCATGTCGCACACGGACGTGATCAGGATATTGAGAAGGATTGGCGCGAACGGTCGTCCAGTGGCCATCCGGGCGTACCGTTTGAGTATTTCTTTATGATGAAAATCCATATAGATGAGACGTCAGTATAGCAATTCCAGCCGCGAATTACGCGAATTACACCAATGGATCATTGGCGTAATTCGCGTAATTGGCGGCTAATCTATCGGTTACTGGAGACTGGCTGAGGGCGGGGCGCGAAATAACCTTCCCTGGTAAGTACCGTCACCTTGGACACCTTCCTGGGCGGATTGACTTTAACCTGGATGGCGCGCCACGTTCCGTCGAGCTTCTTGTTGGTCGGTGTATAGCTGATGGTGTAGTGGTTGCGAATCTCGTGGGCGATGTTCTTCGCCAGCTCTTCCACTTCCTCCAGAGACTTGGGAAAGTACGCCTGTCCTCCCGTGATATCCGCAAATTTCTGAAGAGCTTCCCTGGCTTTCTTTGAAGGAGGCTTTTTGAAGAGACCGCCGCGTTGATCGTTGTCTTCGAGCAATCCGACAGCGTAAAGCGTCACTTTGGATTGCTTCAGTGTTTCGACAACCTTGTTGAAACCATATTTGCTGACGTTGTCTTCGCCGTCGGTGATCAGCAGGACCGCTTTCTTGTCCTTTTTCCCGCTCTTGACGTGGTCGGCGGAAAGGTACACGGCATCGTACAGCGCGGTTTCCCCTCGAGTGTCGAGATTGTCGAGCGCATCGATAAGGTCACCGATGCTTCCCGTGAAATCCTGCTCGAGGTAGGCCGAATCGTCGAAATTCACGATGAACGTCTCGTCTTCGGGATTGCTTTCCCGCACGAACGCGAGCGCAGCGCTGTTCACGCGTTCGCGCTTGTTGCGCATGCTGCCGCTGTTGTCGATGACCAGACCGAGGCTGAGCGGAATGTCCTCGTGTTTGAAGACCTTGATCTGCTGCTGGGTATTGTCTTCGAAGACAGCGAACTGATCCTTGCTCAATCCGTCAACGGGCCGGCCTTCTTTGTCCAGGACGGCAACGGAGAGCACGACTTCATCAACGTCCACGCTAAGGACGTAATCCTTGTCTTGCTTGTTCTGCTTTTGCAGCGGCTCGCGGTTCTGCGTTTCCTGCGCCAGGAGAACGAAGGAAAAAAGAAGAACGGCCAGGGCGAAAATAAACGTACGCAACATTGGTTTGAAACGGGGGATAGACCCCACGGCAATGACCTTTAATTCTTACGCGCTGCTGCGTTTTCCGCCTGCGGCGCATAGTATCCGGACTTCGCTCGCACGCTCAGGCGGGGCAGACCCTTCGGAGGGTTGACCTTCAATCGAAGCTTGCGCCACTTGCCGTCTTTGGCCTCGTTGGTCGACTTATAACCGATGACGTACTGATTCTTCAGCTCTACTGCAATCTTCGTGCAGATGTCTTCCAGTTCGTAAACCGAATCCGGGAAGAACGCTCGTCCGCCGGTCAGATCCGACAATTCCTCGACCATGGCCCGGCCGGTGTGACCCGCGCCCAGGTTCGAACTCCAGTCGTCCACAATGCCGATTCCGTAGATCTGCACGTCCTGTTCTTTGACGAAATCCTTGACGTTCGAGAACGTATAGCGGCTGCGGTTATCTTCGCCGTCGGTAATCAGAAGAAGGGCTTTTTTCGGATTATTACCTTCTTTTAGCTTCTCGAGTCCCAGATACACGGAGTCGTACATTGCGGTCATGCCCTTGGCGGGCGTGAAGATCAGCTTGTTCTGAAGCCGGGTGACATCCGTGGTGAAATCTTCAGCGACTTGCGGGCGGTTGGCGAATTCGACGAGAAAATACTCATCTTCCGGATTGCCGGTCTTCAAAAAAGTTACAGCCGCGTCGCGCGCAGTGGAGATCTTGTCCTTCATGCTGCCGCTGGTGTCGAAGATGACGCCGAGGCTTATCGGAACGTCTTCGGCGGAGAAGTCCTCAAGCTTCTGTTCCAGCTTGTCTTCCCAGATCTGAAAATGTTCCTGTTCGAGGCCCGTGACGTACCGGTTCTGGGCGTCAGTAACCGTAGCGGTCACCTGTACCAGGTCCACATCGACCTTGAGGGTTTGGTTTTGCGGAGGAGTCTGAGGCTTGTCGGCTGAGGCATCTTGCGCTTTTTGGCCCTGCGTGATGTACGCCGCCAACACAGCCGGAAGTGCAATCACGACACAGACAGTCGCAATGATGTTGCTCTTTTTCCGAGTCATGCCCTTTCTCCTTACGGGGCCTTATCCGGTATTCCGTTCCGAGTAGCGCCATTATATGTACGTGTTCTGGCGGATTGCAACCCGGATCGTGCCCCCAAATTTCATAAAGTCTCCATCGGTTGCGAAGCAAGTTTTCTACCAAAGGGACCTGCCCTGTCCCGGACCCCCGTGCTAAGATTAATTGCGGTGTTTGATGAAGTTTGATGTCGCCATCGCGATCATCCCCGCCCGGTTCAATTCCACCCGTTTCCCCGGTAAACCCCTTGTCGAGATTGACGGAAAAACCCTGATAGAGCATGTATATCGACGGGTCGAACAGGCGTCTTTGGTCCATCGGATCATCGTCGCAACCGACGACCTGAGGATTGCCGAAGCCGTCCGGCGGTTCGGTGCGACCGCCATCATGACCCGGAATGACCATCAGAGTGGCACTGATCGTCTGGCGGAAGCCGCTGCCAGCCAGGGCCTCGATCCGGACACGCTGGTCGTCAATGTTCAAGGCGATGAGCCCATGGTCGAGCCGGAAGTGATCGACAAGGCAATAAGTGCCGCCTGCCTGGGAGACGCCGAGATTGTGACCCTCATGACCCGGCTGGATCCGGCGGACGCCGCCGACCCGAATCGGGTAAAGGTTGTTACGGACCGGAACGGCCTTGCCCTTTATTTTTCTCGATCGAAAATTCCATGGGGAGGGACCTGTTCTCTCCATCTCGGTTTGTATGTTTATCGTGTAGGTTTTCTGAAGAAGTTCACGAAACTCGAGCCGGCGCCGTTGGAAATGGCGGAACGGCTGGAGCAGTTAAGAGCGCTGGAGCACGGATATCGCATTCGTGTTGTTGAGGTCGAGAGTGAATCCTGGGGAATCGACACACCCGCCGACCTCGAAAGATTTAGGTTAATTCGGAGCCCTCAATAAAGAAAATGGATAAGAAATTCATCTTCGTTACTGGTGGTGTTGTTTCATCCCTGGGCAAGGGATTGGCGTCCGCATCGATCGGATGCCTGCTGGAAAGCCGCGGGTTTACTGTCAACCTGCTGAAGTTTGATCCTTATCTCAATGTCGATCCGGGAACCATGAGCCCGTACCAGCACGGTGAGGTGTACGTCACCGATGACGGCGCGGAAACCGACCTCAACCTCGGTCACTACGAACGCTATACCCACGCTGAATTGAGCCGCAAAAACAACCTCACCACCGGGCGCCTCTACGAGACCATCATCCAGAAGGAAAGGCGTGGCGATTACCTCGGCAAGACCGTTCAAGTGATTCCGCACGTCACGAATGAGATCAAGGCCGCCATTCACCGTGTGGCCGAGAACGTGGACGTCACCATTGTCGAAATAGGCGGCACGGTGGGCGACATCGAGTCCCTTCCATTCCTGGAGGCCATCCGGCAAATGCGCCTGGATGTCGGCCGGGAAAATTCCCTGTTCATCCACCTCACCCTCGTGCCTTTTATTCAGACAGCCGGAGAGCTGAAGACCAAACCGACTCAACATAGTGTGAAGGAGTTGCTGGAGATCGGAATCCAGGCGGACATCCTGCTTTGCCGGGCCGACCGGTTTCTCTCACAGGAGATGAAGGCGAAGATCGCGCTGTTCTGCAACGTGTCCGAGAAGGCCGTCATCACGGCGAAAGACCTGGCCAACGTCTATGAAGTGCCTCTCGTACTGGCCGCGGAAGGTCTCGACGATGAAATCGTCAAGCTGCTTCATCTGCCCAGGAGCGAGCGCCGCATGCAGGAATGGGAAGCACTGATGAAACGCGTGCACAACCCGTTGGACGAGGTTTCCATTGGAGTGGTCGGGAAGTACGTCGAGTTGGAGGACGCCTACAAAAGCCTTCGCGAAGCGTTGATCCATGGCGGACTCGTTCACAATCTGCGGACGAAGATTCACTGGATCGAAGCCGAAAGCCTGGAAGATGGCCGCGAACCGGCCAGGCTTCGGGAATTCGACGGCATTCTCGTCCCCGGCGGATTCGGAAAGCGCGGCATTCCCGGAATGATCCGCGCCATCCAGTACGCCCGCGAAGAAAAAGTCCCTTATTTCGGGATTTGTCTCGGGATGCAATGCGCCGTCATCGAGTATGCGCAGAATGTCTGCGGACTGCGGAATGCCAACAGCACCGAGTTCGACGCGAATACGTCGTACCCGGTCATTTATAAGTTGCGCGACCTGCTTGGCGTGGACACCATCGGCGGGACCATGCGTCTGGGCGCCTACCCGGCCGATCTCAAGGAGGGATCACTCGCCAACCGCATCTACAACGCTCCGGTGATTTCAGAGCGCCACCGGCATCGCTACGAATTCAATCGGCAGTTCGAGAAGATTCTGGCCGAGCACGGCTTGATCATTTCGGGCGTTTCTCCGGACAAGAACTTCGTCGAGATCGTGGAAATTGCGGATCATCCGTGGTTCCTGGGTTGCCAGTTCCACCCCGAGTTCAAGTCGAAGCCGTTGATGCCGCACCCGCTCTTCGCATCCTTCATTCGTGCGTCCTACGAGAACCGGTCGCCTGAGGACAGTGATGAAGTATTCCATTCCCGACATCGGGGTTGATCTTTCCAGCGGCCTCTTTCTCATCGCCGGCCCTTGCGTGATCGAGAGCCGCGATCACGTGCTCTTCATGGCTTCCGAGCTGAAGAAGATCACGTCGACGTATAAGGTGCCCTTCGTCTTCAAAGCCTCTTACGACAAGGCAAACCGGACCTCCATAAAGTCGTTTCGCGGTCCTGGCCTGGAAGAAGGCCTGGCTGTGCTTCGAGAGGTCCGGGAAAAGCTCGGGGTTCCGATTCTCTCCGACGTGCATGATCCCTCTCAGGCGGAGCCGGCGGCCAAGGTCCTGGACATTCTCCAGATTCCCGCGTTCCTGTCTCGCCAGACGGATCTCATTCTTGCCGCCGCTCGCACGGGAAAGATCGTGAATGTGAAGAAAGGCCAGTTCCTGGCGCCGTGGGAAATGAAAAACGTCGTCGACAAGAGCCGTGAGGCGGGCAACGAACGTATTCTCCTCACCGAGCGGGGCGCTTCGTTCGGTTACAACAATCTCGTGGTCGATTTCCGGAGCTTTCCCATCATGCAAAGCTTCGGCGTTCCGGTTGTCTTCGACGTGACCCATAGCCTCCAGCTTCCCGGCGGACAGGGTCAGAGTTCCGGCGGGCAGCCCGAATACATTCCTCATCTGGCCCGGGCGGGCGTGGCTGCCGGGGTGGACGGCCTCTTCATGGAAGTGCACGAGAATCCCGCAAAGGCTTTGTCGGATGGCCCCAACGCGCTGAAGCTTTCGCTACTGCCGGCTCTTCTCGAGCAGCTTGTCGCAATCCGCGGATGTTTGAAAAAGACCTGAACTGTAGCGGCGGTCTATGAGCGCCGGGTTTACCGGCGCTCATAGAGCGCCGCTACAGTAGGGCTTAAACTTCTATCTTCGCCTCCATCGAAATCTTGGCATTCAACAGCTTCGAAATCGGGCATCCGGCCTTCGCATTCTCCACCGCTGTCTGAACTTTGGCCTTATCCGCGCCGGGCGCCTTGATCGTCACATCCAGGTGACTCGTTGTAACGGCGAACCCATCGCCGACCTTCTCCAGTGCCACGGTCGCGGTCGCCGCAATACTTTGCGCCTTGATCCCCACGCCATCCAGTTGGGCCGAAGTCGCCATCGCAAAGCAGCTCGCATGTGCCGCAGCGATCAATTCCTCGGGATTGGTTCCTTTCTCCTCTTCAAAGCGCTTCGAGAACGAATAAGCCACATTCGACAGCACGCCGCTATCAGTTGAAACCGTGCCTTTGCCATCTTTGAGTCCGCCGTTCCACACTGCCGAACCTTTGCGTTTCATGTATCCTCCTAGTTAGTGACAAACCTCAAAAGCTTAACTCATAATTTTGTCTTCATCGAGGAGGTCTTGACGAAGCCTATGATGCGTGCACTGGCATTACTTTTGATCGTTTCTCTTTCCGGCTGCGCCGGCGGCGGCTCGAGCAGCAGCGGATCGGTGACCGCCGACGATGCGAAGAAGTTCATCGACGGGGCGAATCAAACTCTTTTGAAGCTGGGCACCGAAGCCTCACAGGCCGACTGGGTTGCAAACACCTATATCACCGACGACACGCAGGCTCTCACGGCAAAAGCGAGCCAGGTCTACATCGACGCCGTCGCGAAATACGCAAAGGAAGCCGTGAAGTTCGACAAGCTCGAACTTCCGGCCGACATCCGCCGTCAGCTGACCCTGCTGAAAGTCTCGCTCGTGATGGTGAATCCATCCGATCCCAGGGAAGGCGAGNTGCTGCCTACGGGAAGGGGAAGTGGTGCACGGATCCGGAAAAGCCGGAAACCTGCCTGGACATCGACCAGATCAGCAACATCATGGCGGAAAATCGCGACGAAAAGCGCCTGCGCCAGGTCTGGGAAGGCTGGCATACCATCTCGCCTCCGATGAAGAAAGACTATTCCCGATTTGTCGAGCTTTCGAACAAAGGCGCGAAGGAAATGGGCTACGCGGATTCCGGCGCCCTGTGGCGCGCGAAGTACGACATGCCTCCCGACGAGTTCACCAAAGAGCTCGACCGGCTTTGGGACCAGGTGCGTCCTCTATATTTGTCGCTTCACGCTTACGTGCGGATGAAGCTGCACGAAAAGTACGGCGACGTGGTTCCCGCCAACGGCCCGATTCCGGCGCATCTGCTCGGCAACATCTGGGCGCAGGACTGGTCGAACATCTATCCGCTCGTGAAGCCGGCCAACGCCGATGCCGGTTATTCGCTCACGGACATCCTCAAGAACCGGAAGATGGACGCCAAGGATATGGTGAGGACCGGCGAACGTTTCTACACCTCGCTTGGCTTCATGCCGCTGCCCAGGACTTTCTGGGAACGGTCGCTCTTCACGCGGCCGCGCGACCGCGAGGTGGTGTGCCATGCGAGCGCCTGGGACGTCGATAACGTGGATGACCTGCGCATTAAGATGTGCATCGAGCCGAAAGCGGAAGACTTCACCACGATCCACCACGAGCTCGGACACAACTTTTATCAGCGGGCCTACAACCAGCTTCCATTCCTCTTCCGCGACTGCGCGAATGACGGCTTCCATGAAGCGATCGGCGACACGATCGCTTTGTCGGTGACCCCGGAGTATCTCGTCAAGATCGGTTTCCTCGATAAAGCTCCCGACGCTTCACGAGATCTCGGATTGCTGATGTCGCGCGCTCTGGAGAAAGTGGCTTTCCTCCCGTTCGGCCTGCTCATCGATCAATGGCGCTGGAAAGTCTTCTCCGGCGAAATCACGCCCGCCAATTACAACAAAGCCTGGTGGGATCTTCGACTGAAGTATCAGGGTGTCGGCCCGGTGACCGCCCGCGGCGAGGACTTCTTTGATCCCGGCGCCAAGTATCATGTTCCGGCGAACGTGCCCTACACGCGATACTTCCTGGCGGACATCCTTCAGTTCCAGTTCCATCGTGAGCTGTCGAAAATCGCCGGCTGCAAGACCCCTCTCCACCGCTGTTCGATCTATGACAGCAAGGATGCCGGCATGCGGCTCAACGCGATGCTGTCCCTGGGCCTGTCCCATCCCTGGCAGGATGCGCTCGAAACCATGACCGGTTCGCGCCAGATGGATGCCACCGCCATCATCGATTACTTCGCGCCGTTGAAGACGTGGCTGGACGAGCAGGTCAAGGGCAAGCCGGTAGGGTGGGAATAAAACACAAAGACACAAAGGGCACAGAGACACAAAGAAGGGGCGCTCAAATGAATTTTAATTGCGCCCCTTCTTTGTGTCTCTGTGCCCTTTGTGTCTTTGTGTTTTATTCCAACGCAAAAACGAAGACATTACTTGAATTACTCGGCTTCAACTCCGGCGTCAGGCGAATCAGTCCCGTACTGACCAGCGAATTCCCCACGCTCACCGCCACGTACTGTTTCCCACCCACGGAATACGTTATCGGATAGCCCGTCACCGGCGAGCCGAGATTCACATCCCACAACACCTTTCCATTTTCCTGGTCGAACGCGCGGAAGTGCCCATTCGTGTCCCCGCCAAACAGCAACCCGCCACCCGTGGCAACCAGCGACATCGTCCCCGCGCGCTGCTCATACTTCCACACGGTCTTTCCCGTCTCGACGTTGATGGCCTCGACTGTTCCCAGTTTCTCCGTCCCCGGCGCAAGCTTCGGCTTCGTGCTGATCGCGTAAATCTGCGTAGGCGTATCGGGCACGGGCGTCACATCGAAGCACGCATTCTGCAGCGGGTAATACATCGTGTTGGTCAGCGGGCTGTACGCGCCGGCCTGAAAATTCTTGCCGCCGTTGATTGTCGGGCAGACGAATTTCTCCTGCCCGATGGCACTGAACGTCACTTCCGGATTCACGGTCACTTTCCCGGTGGCCCCGTCGATGTTCGCCACCACGTTCTGCCGGACCGTTGGCCGCGCCCAGAGGAATTCGCCGGTCTGCCGGTCCAGCGTATAGACGATGCCGGTCTTTCCGGGAATCCCCGTCACAACCTTTCGTCTCTCGCCGGGCCTGATCCGCGGATTGATCCAGGTTACCTGGTCCCGGGCCGGCGCAACGGCAGTATCGACCAGAAGGCGTTCGAAGGGATGATCGAAGTCCCAGTGATCCACCACATGCTGGTAATACCACGCGACCTTTCCCGTGTCGGCGTTAATCGCCAATGTCGAGTTGTGGTAAAGGTACGTATAGTCATTTCCAGCCAGCATGAATTTCGGCGCCGGCGACGTCACCGAAGTGCCGACATAAAGCAGATTCAAATCCGGATCGTAGCTTGGCACCATCCACGTGCCCACATGGGATCGCTTCTCGTAGGGGATGCCGCCCCACGTTTCGTCTCCAGGTTCGCCCGGCCGCGGAATCGTGCGCACGCGCCAGAGTTCCTTGCCGGTCTTCGCATCGTGCGCCGTGACGATGCACGCATTCGCGCTTCTCTTCGGTTCGCAGCCTCGCCCTGAAAGGATCTTGCCCCTGGCGACGATCGGCCCGGAGGTCTGCTGCGAGGGCGCTTCCTGCATATCGAGGATCCGTGTTTCCCACGCCAGCTTGCCGGTCTGCGCGTCAAGCGCGTAGACGAAATCGTCGCCGCTGGTATCGATGATCGTGTTGCCATAGATCGCGAGGTTCCGGTTGATGTCTGCGAACCGCAGGATTTTCTTGACCTCTTCAGGCCACTCGCGCTTGTAATCCCAGATCAACTCGCCCGTGGCGGCATTCATCGCCTCGATGAAGTCGCCCGGGTTCGGCAGATACATCACACCGCGGTAAACCAGGGGTGTTGCCTCCTGGACTCCGGGTCCCATCCCGCGCGACCAGACCATTTTCAATCGCCCGACGTTGTTGCGATTGATCTGGTTGAGCGGGCTGTAACCCCAGCCGTTGAGCGTGCGGCGCCACATCATCCAGTCCGCCGGATCCGGATTCTCTAGCATCTGGTCGGTTACCGGTACGAACCGATTCTGCGCCATGATTGAAAAAGAGAACAGCAACGCAATCACTATCAGCCGTTTCATTGAACTCCTCCGTGTAGTCGCGGGCTTTAGCCCGCGTTTGCGTTCGTCTGACGAAACGCGGGCTAAAGCCCGCGACTACATCACTTCGCGTCCAACGCGTACACGAACAGCCTGGGGTTCGGCGGCGGCGCCAAATTTTCTCTTGGTGGACCAAACCCGCCGATAACGACGCCCGTTCCACCCAGCATCGCGACGTATTGCTTCCCATCGACCATGTAAGTGATCGGTGGGCCCATGCCGCCTCTCGCTCCCGTCTGCACTTCCAGCAGCTTCTCACCGCTGTCCGCGCTGTACGCGAGCAGCCGCCCATCATTGATAACCTGGAACACGAGATTCCCCGCCGTCGTCAGCACTCCGCCACCGCTTCCGCCGCCACCCGGCCGGAACCATCGCTCTTTCTGAGTCGCGGGATCCCACGCTGAGAGAATTCCACGCTGTCCCGCAGGCAAATTGCGAGTCGGCCCGATCGTGGGGAGTGTAATCGGCGGCTGCTCATTTCCCCTGCCGCCACCGCGTCCGCCGAAGGTCAGTCCCAGGTTCATGACTCCCGGCGTGAACTTGAAGTCTTCCTGCGCCGTGTAGGTAAATGTGCTCGAAGGGTTGATCGGCATGTAAACCAGGCCGGTGTTCGGATTGAATGCCATCTGCGCCCAACTGTGCGCGCCGCCGCCGGAGGGAGCAACGGACACGGTCCGCTCCGAGCTGTAATAGGCCTCGGGATTGATAATCGGCCTTCCCGTCTCAGGATCGATGCCCTTGGCCCAGCTCACGGCCGCAAAGGGCTCGCCGGAGATGAACGCTCCGGTCACCCGGTCAACCAGGTAAAAGAACCCGTTCTTGTTGGCCTGCATGATGACCTTGCGAAGCCTGCCGTTGATGCGCACGTCCGCGAGCAGCAGGTGCGCCACGGCATCGTAATCCCAGTCATCACCCGGAGTGCATTGGTAATACCACTTCAGTTGTCCGTTGTCGGGATTCACCGCGATGATGGACGACACATACAGGTTGTCCACTCTTGGCGTTCCCTTGCCCTCCCGGATTTCGTGCGGCCAGGGCGTGGGGTTACCCACGCCGACATAAAGCAGATTCTCGTCTGCATCGTAGGCCATGCCGTCCCAGACCGAGCCGCCGCCGCCGAACTTCCACCATTCACCCGACCAGGTCTTCGCGGCTTCCTTGAGCGCCGGATTCTCGAACGGTTTTTTCGGATCGCCGGGAACGGTATAGAACCGCCAGAGCTCCTTGCCGGTGTTCACATCGAAGGCGGAGAAGTAGCCGCGATAGGGCGGGTACTCGGCGCCGGCATTGCCGATGATGACTTTTCCCTTGATGACTCTGGGGGCCATCGTGAGGGAGTAGGCGATGTCGTCTTTCGGCGTCGCCTGTGTGGACCACAGGACCTTGCCGTTTGCAGCATCGAGCCCGACGAGTCTTCCGTCGATGACGGGAACAAAAAGTTTTCCTTCGTAGATCGCGAGACCGCGATTGACTACGCCGCAGCAGATCCGGTCGGTTCCCTGGGCATCGATACCGTGGTCCACTTTCGGATCGTAGCGCCAGATCTCTTTGCCCGTACGCGCATCGATGGCAAACGCGATACTCCAGTTGGTGATACCGTAGATCACGCCATTCACGACGAGCGGAGTCGCTTCCTGCTGGCCGCCTCCGGGTCCGATTTCCATAGACCATGCAAGACCGAGACGGCTCACGTTCGCCGCATCGATCTGTTTGAGCGGGCTGTACCGCCGCTCGGCATAGTCCAAACCCACCATCAGCCATTCGTCTCCGGTCTTTCCGGCATTCCTTAAAGCTTTG
>QHXD01000059.1 GCA_003223895.1 Acidobacteriota bacterium | reverse complement strand
TGGCAATAAGGCTAAGGATGAGTGCTAAGCAAAGTCTGTCTCGGTTGGTTCGGTGTTTCTTGACTGACATTAAATTCATCTGGGTTTCTTCGGCTTCTGGGCACACGCGTCCTGTTCGGTTCTTGTCGGAACTGGCAATCAGTGTTTACAGGGGTTTAGGAACCAGCTTTGGTGAGCTTTCCTGACTGTGGGTGCGTGCCCCGGATGACGATTGACTCCTCGTTTTGGGATCTGTTGTTGAAATATCTGTAAGCACTATAGCGAACGCAGGAGCGCTAAGTAATTGGGCAGTCGCCTTATAGCGGACGGCAATTAGGCCTAGGGTGCCCTAAGGTGGGACCCTTAGCCGGGCGGTAACTCGTTGATACGATGTGGCTGCAGGATTCACAGCGGCGAACCCTGTTTACCACCCTTCTCGCGTATCTCGTGGATTTGCGTCATCAGGGGGCGGCCCGAGGCTTGCATAAGGTCCCGTAGGAAGGAGTCTGAACGCATGAAACGTCTCGTGATCCTGGCGGTATTTTCAGCATTTGTTGCGTCTTGTCTGCCCACCGCAGCCGAACAGCAGCAGCGTAATGGAGTCGCTGAAAAAAGCTTTCGGTGTATGTGGGCCGGGGACTGTAGCTGACGCCGCCGGCTGAAGTCGGCGCCTACAGGACGTCGGGAAAAGCAGGCTTGGCCTGCCTGAAAAACAGGGCGCCGATAACGAAAATGGCCAGGCTGGAGCCAAGCACGAGGGCGATCTGAAGCATGTCCGGCTGGTTCAGGTTGAGAAGGGAATTCCGATAACCGGTGACGATCACCACCATCGGATTCAGTTGAAACAGGAACCGAAATTCCTGAGGCACGGTTTCTATCGAGTAGAAGACGGGCGTAAACCACATCCAGAGAATTACGAGTAGCTGGAGCGCCTGCATCGTGTCCCGCACAAAGACGTGCAGTCCAGCGGCAATCCACCCGATGCCCTGCGCGAGCATCAGGAGGATCGGCATATATAAGAGGATCCAGAGCACCGAAAGGTGGAGGCGGTAGGAACCCACCAGAAACGCCAGCAGGATCGACAGCCAGATCATGTGATGTACAAGATTCGACAAGGTTATTGCGACGGGAAGGATCTCGGCAGGGATAACCGTTTTGGTGATCAGCGGCGCGTTATCCGTGACTACACTGCAATTCCGCAGGATGGTATCGGAGAACAAAAGCCAGGGGAGAAGCCCGCAAAACAGAAATATCGCAAAGCTGTCGGTGCCAGAGCCCGGCCCGAGTTTCTGGCGAAGGACCACGCTGAAGACAAAGGTGTAGCTGACCAGCAGAACCAGTGGGTGGATGACAGACCAGAGGAAACCGCCCATCGATCCTACATATCGATGCTTCAGATCGCGCAGGACGAGGTTCTTCAGCAAATTCCGGTTCGCCACGAGTTTCTTAAAGATGTATACAGGACAATTTTCCCCTTTTAAAGGGCGGTCCTTACCGGCCCTTCGTCAAAACGGAATTTGCAGCCGGGCGACTGCAGCAGTAAGTTCTTGCAAGACTTGGTGTTGCATCGCTCTACGAAGGTTTTTTATTTGGTAGAAGTGTTGCTCAGAGTAGGAATTGACCAAAGAAGGGAAGCTGGCAAAACAGTATGGAAGAACTGCGCGAGCGTTACGAAATCATCGAGGAAGCCGCAAACGACGCGATCGTCACCATCGATGAACAAGGAAAAATCCTGTCCATCAGCCGCGCTGCTGAGCGGATTTTCGGACATCGTGTTCCGGATATGGTCGGACAACCGGTCAACAGGATCATTCCCAATTACAAAGAACTCGCCGACCAGGCAAGGCATAGAGGAAACCACACCCCCGTCATCGAGGTCAACGGAGTACATAAGAGCGGCAAGCAAGTCGAGCTTGAGCTCTCTCTTGGCGAGTACAAAAAAAACAACAAGCACATCTATACCGGAATCATTCGCGACATAGCGCCCCGCAAGGATACGGACCGGCGGCTGGCCGCCCAGTTTGCTGTGACCCGCGCACTGGCCGAATCGTCGAGCCTTTCCGAGGCCACACCCAAGCTCCTGCAATACGTCTGCGAAGCGGTGGGCTGGGAGCTCGGAGAGCTGTGGGTGGTGAATGCCGACTCGAACACCCTGCATATCGAAGGAAGCTGGCACGTACCGTCCTACGAAGTGGACGAGTTCGAGAGGGCCGGCCGCAAGACGATTTTATTTCCGGGCATCGATCTTGTCGGTCGAGTGCTCTCCAATGGACAGCCGGTCTGGATTGATAACGTCGTCGACGACTCCAATTTTCCGCGCGCCCCGATCGCCGAGCGTGTAGGCCTGCACGGCGCATTCGCGTTTCCGATTCGGGTCGGAGAGAACGTGAACTGCGTCATGGCCTTCTATAACCGCGAAATCGTGCAGCCGGATGACGAGCTTCTGCAAATGTTCGATGCGCTCGGCCGGCAGGTAGGTGACTTCATCAAACGGACTCGAGCCGAGGAAGAACGCGATCAGCTCCTGATCTACGAGCGCGTCGCGCGATCGGAAGCCGAGAATAATGCCGACAGGCTCGCGTTTCTCGCGGAAGCGAGCACTGTGCTGGCATCGTCGCTCGATTACCAGACGAACCTGATGACCGTCGCCAAGCTCGCTGTAAACCGCCTGGCCGACTGGTGCGCTGTGGACGTCGTGGAGGAAAATAACAATTTTCATCGTGTGGCCCTGGTTCACAGCGACCCTGCCCGCATGGAATGGGCGCACGAATTCCAGAAGCGCTTTCCGAAGAGCACCTCCGCTCCTCATGGCGTGGCTCACGTCATGCGGACCGGCAAGGCCAAAATTTATACCGACATTCCGGATTCGATGCTGATTGCGCTGGCGCAGGATGCCGAGCACTTCAAGATTCTGCAGGAGCTGGGTCTGGCCTCCGCGATGGTGGTACCGCTGGTAGCCCGGGGACGTACGCTGGGCGCAATCACATTTGCGTCGGAAAATCCGGCAAGGCGGTACACCCAGGAAGACTTGAATTTCGCCGAAGAGCTCGCGCGCCGGGCGGCATTGGGGATCGATAACGCCAAGCTCTATGGCGATGCCCAGAACGCCCTCAAGGAAGTCCAGGCCAAGACCGACGAAATTCAGCGGCTCAACACCGAACTGGAGCAGCGTGTACGGGAGCGTACGGCTCAACTCGAAATGATGGTCAAGGAACTCGAAGCTTTCACATATTCCATCTCCGACGACATGCGCGGACCGCTTCGCGCGATCGACGGCTTCTCACGCGTCCTGATGGAAGAGTACCCGGACAGGCTCGACGTCGAAGGCAATCGGCTGTTGAACATCATTCGGACCAACGCCCGAAGCATGAGCGAACTGATTGATGGACTGCTGGCTTTCTCGCATCTTGGCAAGCAACCCCTGAACCAGGAAGACATCAATATGGAAGAGCTCGCCAAGAGCGTCTTCGAGGAAGTCCAGTTCGCTAATAAGGAAAGGCAGGTCCTGGTCGAGATTCATGCTCTGCCTCCGGCCTTTGGGGATCGCGTGATGATTCGTCAGATCCTGCACAACATGATTTCGAACGCATTCAAGTTCACCCGCCCGACTCCGAATCCTTCAATTGAGATCGGATTCAAGGAGGGCGGCAACCAGAACACGTACTATATCCGGGACAACGGCGTCGGGTTCGATATGCAGTACATCCCGAAGCTGTTCGGCGTATTCCAGCGCCTCCACAACGTAGATGAATTCGAAGGCGCCGGCGTTGGGCTGGCCCTGGTGCAACGGATTGTCCTGCGCCACGGCGGCCGTGCATGGGCTGAGGGAAAGGTCAGTGAAGGAGCAACGTTCTTCTTTTCGCTGCCGAAGGCGTAAGTGATGAAGGAACCCCAGGAGATCGACATCCTCCTCGTCGAAGACAACCCCAACGACGCGGAGCTGACGCTGCGGGCGCTCAGAAAAAACGAACTGGGCGCACGGCTTGCCATTGTTCGTGACGGTGCGGAGGCAATCGACTACCTGTTCGGAGAGAAACCGCGGCCGAAGGTGGTCTTTCTGGATTTGAAGCTGCCGAAGATCGACGGTATCGAAGTGCTGCGGCGCATTCGAGACGACAGCCGCACGAAATCGATACCCGTGGTCGTTCTGACCTCTTCGCAGGAGGAACGAGATATCGCCGAATGTTACAAGCTGGGCGTGAACAGCTACATCGTAAAACCCGTCGAGTTCGACAAGTTTTACAAGACGGTGAGCGACATCGGAATGTACTGGCTTGTATTGAACAAATCACCGCTTTAAACGTAGTGAGGTTGCGAGAGCTATGACACATCTAGAGGATGTTGAGATACTCCTCGTCGAAGACAATCCCAATGATGTTGAGCTCACCTTGAGGGCGCTTCAGAAGCAGAACCTCGCAAATAAAGTGTTCGTCGTGAGAGACGGCGCCGAGGCTTTGGAATTCCTTTTCGCCACGGGCGTCTACGCAGAACGAAAAATCGACGATCATCCGAAAGTCATTCTGTTGGATTTGAAGCTGCCGAAAGTGGATGGCATTGAAGTGTTGCGCAAAATCAAAACGGATCCGCGCACGAAGAATACCCCAGTGGTCATGCTGACATCATCCCAGGAGGAGCGGGATGTGATGGAAAGCTACAGGCTTGGCGTGAACAGCTATATCGTGAAGCCCGTCGACTTCAGCAATTTCGTTCACGCGGTTTCCGAGCTCGGTATGTACTGGGGGATTCTGAACAAGGTTCCGTATTAGGAGCGGGAATGCGGGCTAAGCCCGCGTTCACTCCTCCATGGCGCGCACAAGGGAAGCAACGCCATTCCCGGAATCGCGGCCGCAACGCTGATCCAGAAGAAAAGCGGCCATCCTGTCATCTGGGCGAGGGAGCCCGCAGGCGCGACGAGCACGTCGCGCCCGACTGCCAGCAGACTCGACAAGAGCGCATATTGCGTGGCTGAGAAGCGCTGGTCGCACAAACTCGTCAGAAGAGCGACGAGGGCTGTGTTGGCGAGACCCCAGCAGAAGTTCTCAACGTTGACTGTAACGATCATCAGCGGATAGTTGCGGCCGACATTCGCCAACAGCAGATACGCGAAGTTGCTCGCCGCCTGAAGCACTCCAAAGACCCATAGGGACCGATTGATCCCAATGCGGCTCAATACCGCACCGCCCGCAAGAATGCCGACGAGCGTCGCAGTGAGTCCCATTGCGCCTTGAACCACACCAATGTCGGTCTGGCTGAATCCCGTTTGCAGAAGGAAAGGCATCTTCATGTTGTCAATCATCGTGTCGCCGAGGCGATAAAGAAGGATGAAAGCCAGTATAGGAAGACCGCGGGATTTGCCCATACGGGCAAAAAAATCAACGAAGGGCATGCGCACGGCGTCGTTCAGTGAAGCCGGCGGCCGATCGTGCAGGACAGGCTCCGGCACGCGCGTCGATACCACGAGGGTTGCCAGCATCAGTCCAGCAAGCAGCAAATAGACTGTGGGCCAGGAAAGACGGTCGGCAAGGATGAGCGCCCCAGCCCCGGTCACGATAAGCGCGACGCGAAAGCCGACGATGTAAACACCCGCGCCCGCCCCCATTTCGAGCTGTTCGAGGGTGTCGGCGCGGTATGCGTCAATCGTGATGTCCTGGGTGGCGCTGAGAAACGCGATCACAAACGCATTGACTGCCAGAAGCTCGAGCGCTTCAGCCGGCCGCCCGAATGCCGTCGCGGCAAGAGCCACGACAAGAGCCAGTTGGGTAACGAAGATCCACCCTTTGCGGCGGCCGAGAAACGGAAAAGCAAATCGGTCGATCAATGGCGACCATAAGAACTTCAGCGAATACGGCAAACCGACAAGGCTGAAAAATCCGATCGCGGTGAGGTTCACGCCTTCCACTGTCATCCATGCCTGAAGCGTTCTGCTCGATAGGTAAAAAGGCAGGCCCGAGGAAAGGCCGAGTAACAGCAGCGCTGCCATCTTGCGGCTGCGAAAGACTTCCAGCATGTCGCCTAATATAGCGTGCGAATGGCGGTGACTTTGGAGAATCGATTGCAAAAAGCATAAGGAACGTATTGAGGCGGTTCATATGAAACCGAAAAAGTACGGAGAATTTCCTCGGCCATACATGAATAAAATACTGGCGAAGCTTCCTACAAACAGTCGAAATTGGCTGAAAATGCTCGAGCCTGTGACGCTGCATTCCGGAATGGTGCTTTATGAGCCCGACGAGGATATCGAGCACGTCTACTTCTTGAGCAACGCACTGGTATCCATTGTTTCCATGAATTCCGAGGGTGCGACGGTTGAAATTTGCTTGATCGGAAGCGAAGGAATGGTGGGTGTTCCCGCTATTCTCGGCGGCGTGGCCCCATATCGTGCCATCGTTCAAATGGGTGGCGCTGCCTTTCGCATCCGGCGAAGAAAGATATACGAGGAATTTCGGAAGAACGCTTGTCTCCGCGATCTGCTGCTGAAATACACGAATGTTTTTCTGATTCAGATCGCGCAATTCAGCATTTGCAATTGCTACCACACTCTGCAGGAGCGCCTGTGCCGCTGGCTGCTGGTCGCTCGTGACGCCGTACACTCCGATGTTCTGGTGATGACGCACGAGGTCATTTCCCGCTTGCTCGGAACGCGCCGCGCCAGCATTACCGTCACGGCCGGATTACTGCAGCGCGCGGGTCTCATCAAGATCGGCCGCGGCCGTATCACCATCCAGGACGCACCGGGTCTGGCAGCAATGTCCTGTGAATGCTATTCCATCCTTCGGGACGAAAAGCTTCGCCTGGAAACCTCATAGAACCGCCGTACGCTGCCGTACTGACACGCCTCTCCAACTAAGATACCGTCACGGCCAAATTGTGGCCCTGAGTTCAGCATGCGAAAAATAGCCATTGTAGACGACGCCAAAGATAGCCGGGACTTTCTGTACTTTCTGCTGCGGGACGACTATGAAATCGCACGGTATGAGGGTGGCGACGAAGCCTTGCGGGAATTCAATCGAAATTTTCCCGACCTGGTCATCATGGACATTCGCCTCAACGACCTGGACGGCATTGAGATTCTCAACCGAATCCGTCAGGATGAAAGGCTCCGCAACACACCCGTTATAGCCGTTACGGCAAACGCTATGGCCGGCGACCGTGAAAAATATCTGGAAGCGGGTTTTGACGAGTACATTTCGAAACCCATCGTCGACATGGAAGTCCTGCTGAGTGCGATCCGCAGGCTGATTTCGTAGTCGTGTACGGCAGCGTACCGACTGCGATAGTGGTAATTTGATACCACAATGCGCAAGCGGCGCACATATGAACAACCGAATCCTGAAAGCTCTGCCGGCGAAGGAATACCGAATTCTGTCCTCCCAGTCGAAG
This sequence comes from Acidobacteriota bacterium, assembly GCA_003223895.1. Classification (GTDB taxonomy): domain Bacteria; phylum Acidobacteriota; class Terriglobia; order 20CM-2-55-15; family 20CM-2-55-15; genus 20CM-2-55-15. Next base: position 4,457 of record QHXD01000059.1, on the reverse strand, counting down.
GAAGTCATGTTGCCGAAGGGTGCCGTATTGCATGAAGCCGGCGAGCGGATTGGACAGGTCTACTTTCCGAATGACGCCATGATTTCGTACCTCTCAGGGACGGCGGAAGGTGAATCCGTGGAGGTCTGTGTCGTGGGCAATGAAGGCGTGGTCGGCATCGCCGCGCTTTTGTCAGATTCAACTGCTTTTCGCGCGGTGGTGCAGGTCCCAGGCAGCGCCGTCAGAATCAGCCGCGATGTTCTGAGACGGGAGTTCAAAAGGGGCGAGAGCCTTCACCGCGTGCTGCTTCACTACACGAATGCACTTCTCATCCAGGTGGCGCAGACCGCCGTATGCAACAAATTCCATTCCGTTGAGGAGCGATTCTGCCGCTGGCTTCTCCTTGCCCACGACCGCACAAGTGGTGACAAACTGCCTTTGACGCAGGAGACCATTGCTCGAATCCTGGGCAGCCGCCGCGCATCCGTGTCGGTAGTCGCCGGCGCTCTTCAAAAGAAGGGTGTCATCGAGTACAGCCGCGGAACCATCACAATCCGCGATCGGAAACGCCTCGAGAGTCTCGCGTGCGAATGTTACGGGACGATTTCGGCCGCCCATTCGAAGATCGACTCGCACAGCTGACAAAACTCTGTGATATATCTTTTTGATCAAGGTTTTTTGAAGCTGTCCCATGCCCGTAAACTCAAACCTCCTGAATGGGATTCTCCACAGTCTGCCCGCCAGGGAGTTCAATGGAATTTCGGCGGATTTGAGGCCCATACTTCTGCCAAAGGACGCAACTGTCCTCGAGCCCGATAAGCATAACGAATATATCTACTTTCCCACGGACTCGGTCATTTCGCTTCTCGGGGACACCGGCGATGGCGGAAGTGTCGAGGTCTGGGCGGTGGGCAACGAGGGCGCGGCCGGGATTTCCGCGCTGCTTGGAAGAACGAAACCATTCAGGGGAGTGGTCCAGGTTCCGGGTGGCGCCCTGATGGCGCACGTATCGGCCTTGCGGCCCCGGTTTCAGAAAGGTGGAGCCTTTCACGACGCCCTGTTGCGCTACTACCACTATCTGCTGGTGCAGATCTCCTGTCTCGGGATCTGCAACAACAACCATGGTATAGAGCAACGGTTTACCAGATGGTTGCTGATGACCCAGGATCGTATCAGGTCGTCTGAGCTCAAGTTCACCCAGGACGCGATTGCCAGCGTATTAGGGACACGCCGGGCGACCATATCCGTTGCCGCGGCTGCCTTGCAGTCCGCCGGCCTGATCAGCTACACGCCCGGCTCGATCACGATAAGATCGCGGAAAAGACTGCTGAAAGCAGCCTGCCGCTGCTACAAAGTGATCAGCTCAGCAATTCGCTGACTACGATGCCCGTTTCTTTGGAGTGCGGGTTCCTCCCGCTTGACGGCCTTCGCCCTTGAGGGGGAGTGGTCGTGCTTCGCTGACCCGTAGGTCGTGGCCTTCCATTTTCTGGCCATTGAGGGCATCCACAGCCTCTTTGGCATGGGTCACTTCAGGGAGCTCCACAAATGCGAAGCCGCGCGAGGAGCCTGTGTCAAGATCGCGGATCACCTGTACTGTGTCTACTTTGAAGCCGTGCAATTCAATCCAGGCTTGAAGTTCGTTTTCGGCAGTCTCATGAGGAAGGTTTCCGATATACAGCCTTGCCATGGTTTTCGTTACACCTCTCGCCTGTTTCCTTCGCAATTGCGTGTCCTAATTTGAGGGGCAGGTACAAGAAAAGCCGCGGATTACGCGAATTACGCGGATGGGGCGCATCAAGTGTTTTGTTTTGCGCCCCATCCGGTAATTCGCGTAATCCGCGGCTTTTCCTGCCTCTGTCCCGAATCAGAATCGGGACTGACCTTCGCCGTCTTTCGGCGACAATTCGAAAACGCCGCCGGCGGAAACCAGAGCGGTAAAACTGCTCTTTGATTCACCGTTCAGGCGGACGGTCATCGGCGTTCCATCCTGCTTGAAGAGATCGATGCGCGCGTTGACCTGGCTGCTTCCGGTATTGACGAGAACCAGTTCAGTGGCCCATCCCCCACCCGCAGCGAATTCGGGAATGACAATGCCTCTTCCAGACGAGGGGGATAAATTTGTAACGGGAATCGTACTGAAGTTATCACCCCTGAAGCGTAGGCCGATCATGGACACCGGAACGTCGGAAGTGATGCTCAACGTACCCGTCACATCTTTGGGAACGGCGCCGTCCGCGAACAGGGAAGTAAAGAATTGCGATGTCTGCTGGCCCTTTCCGACCGTGAATTGCTTGGTTCCGATCGCCGGGCCGCCATCCTGATCGTGAAGTGTCATCAGGATGTGGGCATCAGCCGTGGTACTCGGATTCGCGATGCCGATACCGATGTTGCGTGAAAGTTTTCTGTTGGTGCTCACGAACATGAGGGAACTCACGCTGAGATCCGAAGGCAGGACGCCGGCCTGTGCCGTTTCGTCTCCGCGCTTCAGTCCGAAGGTCGCAAACGCGACCAGATTATTGAGACTGACGCTGCCGCCGGTTGTCGCGTTGAGAGTGATGATGGCCCAGCCAACCTGAATTGCAGCCTTGTCATCGTAATCGTCGGGGCGCTTCGGAGTCTCGCCCGCTTTGCCGTTGTTATTGCCCTTATCGCCCTTATTTTCGTTTTTTTCGTTCTCGTGCCCCGGCGCGTTTGCCGAATTGCCCTGAGCAAGGGCCCAGTTCGAGAGAAGGAGCAGAATAATGATCGCTGTAATGAACCGTCGCATCGTACACACACCTCCTGCGTGCGGAGTGGTCCTCCGCAATTTGCTTTCCTCCCGATAAGTGGCGTGTTTTCAGTGCGGAATGCGATCGGGGTCTACCAACTTCGTTGAAATTTCTACGTATTTTACTGCGTGCCTTTGCGAATGTAGATGTTCCCGTTCAACGTGCGGAGATCGAAATCGGGTCCGCCTCCGTTCACCGCTCCAAGTATGTTCTTGTCGAGCTCGACGCGAAATGGTCCGCCGCGGGAACGATTGTCGGTGGTGGTCGGGCCGTTTGAAGGGCGGATCTGGATGTCGAAGTCGCTGTAGATCTCGCCGTTATCGGTGCGCATTTTCATATTCGCTTTGAGACTAGGTGGGAGCGTCACATCGATGTTTCCGTTCATCGATGTAAAGGCCATCGGTTTATTCGCAGTGGCTTGTCTGAGAGACGCGACCACCTTGCCATTCATCGAATGAGCAACGACGGAGCCGGAAATATTATTCAATGTAACCCCGCCGTTCATATTGGTTACTTCTATTTCGCCGTCGACGCCTTCGATAACAATGTTTCCGCCATTCATGGTCTTGAGATTGAGACTCGTCTTCGAGGGCACCTGGATATCCAGGTCCACAAAACGCGAGAACGACTGCGTGGCGACAGATATGACATTGTTCGATTCTTCGACAACAAGTCCGCTGGCAGACCCGTCGATTCGTCGCAAGCCGCCGGCATCGGGCGGAGCCGGCCGACGGTTGTTTCCGCCGCGGGAGCGGCCCTCAACAATGACGTTGTTGCCGCTGTGCGTCTTGACGGTGATGCCGCCCTGGATCAGGTTGACCTTCAGAAGGCCCGGCCGGGATGGATCGCTCCACGATACTGTGATGCGGTCTCCATGCGCGTCTTGTGGCCAGACTAATGCGCCGCTCCACGCCGACACGGCAATGGCGATGAAGATACTAATGTGAATTCTTTTCATAAGTGTTCCTCTTCAAACTATCGGGCTCGCAGGATGCGAACATTCCCGTTGAACCCATCAAACTGGATCTCCGGCCCGCCGTTTCCTACGCGAGCGCTGGAGAATCCATTGCTCTTGTACACGAACTTCCCATTTCGCCTTTCCGCTGCAGCGGCCGGAGTCGGCAGCGCCGCCGTCGGAAAGTCGGTATAGACTCCTCCGTTGAAAGTCTTGAAACGCAGGTCTGCGGACAGGTTCGGCTGAAATGTGACTTCGACATCGCCGTTCAGCGATCCGAAGTACGATGCACGCGCCGGATTGCCTGCGAAACCGGCTTTCATCTGGCCATTCACCGTGTGAGCCCTGCCCGATCCCGACATCTCGAGCATTTCGACGTTGCCGTTGACGTTTTCCACATCGAAGTCTCCGGCCACATTCTGGACCCGGATATCGCCGTCGTTCACGGTCCGCAGGCGTACCTTGGTGTTGCGAGGGACTCGGATCTCGAATTCGAAGGCCACGTCGTAACCTCGATCGTTCCAGTGCGAGCGACTTCTCCAACTATCCGAGCGGTCGCGGCGCCCGTTGCCGGGCTGGTCCACATAGATTTCGATTGTGCTGGATTTGTCCGTGATGTCGAGCCGCACTTCCTTCTTCGCGGCCTGAAGCCGCTCATCCGATTCCGCCCGGATCCTTTTCTCCGCGACCATTTCCACGTTCGAGCCGTTGTAACCTGTGACTCGAATCGAACCCTGGATATTATCCAGCTCCAG
>QHXD01000719.1 GCA_003223895.1 Acidobacteriota bacterium | reverse complement strand
ACAGCGAGAAGCGATCTTTTTCGACGGCAACAGCAGCTGGGGATTCGGCATGGGCGTGTTGACGCGGCGGGACGATCTCGCGTCAGTGCCGGGACGATTCGGATGGACCGGCGGCCTTGGCACTTCGGCCTACTCGGACCCGCGCGAAGATCTGATCGGCATCCTGATGACGCAGCGGCTCATGGACTCTCCCGAACCGCCGGCAGTCTTCGGCGACTTTTGGACGACGGCGTACCAGGCGATTGCGGATTGAGTGCTATCCGCGACCGTCATTAGTTCGACCGCTTCTGACTCCAAAAAGTGGCTTCGTCTCCCGGATTTTCAGTGTAGACATTCCTGGGATCAACGCCTCTATCCAGGATTAATCCGATCCAGGGCGCATCCATTTCTTCCCAACTCTGTTCTCCGCCAAAGACGTCTCTTCTGGGATCACGAGCGAATTTGTTATTCGGAGAGTTATCAAAGTGCGACATCACGCGGAGTTTTGTTCCTTTTGGTATTTTTAGCGTCCTGACCAGGTTGTACGTCATCTGCCAGTTGAAATCATAGTGCGGCTGATTCAGTATCGTTTCGACCTTGCCGTCCGGATACATCAACATGTACTTCATGTCCTTGCCATGTTCATGCATATGGAGACTCATCACGGCCAGTTCAGTATCCATGTTGAAGATCACATCTTTTGGCGGCGCTTCCCAATTGGGATCTCCCGCAGGAATGCGCCATCGCTCCCGATCACTCCAGCCGTCATTACCCCTGGGTTTCAAAGACCTCATGCTTAGCTGCCGTTGAGGTTCTTGCTTTGCGACGACGAATCCGATTTTCGTAACATCGGTAACGGGCTTGCCGATCGGCGTCCAGTGCAGGCTGAGAACCATGTCGGTGTTCGCCGGAATCAGATATGCGGTTTTATAGTAGGCGTAATCCAGCGGAGCACCGCCGGGCCTGTAAAAACCCTCAAAACCTGCACCGGCGCCATCCGGAATCACGTCAGTCTCGGGGGCAGGGCAAACCTTGGTACGGTCATCGCTGCAAAATGTGACCCGCTGCGGTCTGGGTTGTTCCGGTATGTGGACTCCGGCCTCATCTCTTTTGATGTCGGACCAGAAAAACTGGCCGTACTTCACACCATCTATATGGCGCGCAAACCGGACACCGGCGTGATGCATGACGGCAGGCACTCCCGGGCGAATTTCGATGCTTGTCACCCAGGTATCCTTCTTGAACGGGTTCGGCAACACCACGATCATGTTCTCAACCCAGCCTTTTGCCGGCACGTCGAATGGGGGCGCTTCTATCACAACGTCCGGGTTCGAGCGCCAGCCTTCCACCCACTGCACTGGAGGCGGAGCATCTTTTGCTTCCCCTTCAATCGCACCGCCATCGGCCCATTTAGCGATGGCATCAATCTCGATCTGCAGAAGGGAGAAGTTATCGATGAAATGCCCATATCGCGGATCGAGGCTCCCAGGTGGCATTTTTCTTTCGATGACGGCGGCTTTCATCGCTTTCGCCCAGGGACGCGTGGTCTGGTAACCGAGGAAGGACATCGGCGCAACTTCACCTGGGCGGTGGCAACTCTGACACTTGGCCTGCAGGATCGGAAGAACGTCTCTATAAAAAGTGACCGTTGTTCCCGTCGTTCCAGGGTCGCCCTGACCGAACGCACCGACAGAGAAGAGGAGCAGGCAGCAAAGTGCAATGCCGATTGAACGCATGACTGGCCTCCGCCAGGACTTGTTCGGAAGAAATTCTGCCGACAGTATATGACGCAAACGCGTTAAATGGAATTCACTAGAAGTTCAGAACCTTTTCAAAGCATCGAAGGGGAATTGATAAACTCGAAAACGGCGCCGGCGGGACGCTTTCCCCATCGGAACTCACCAGGACTTAATAGAAGGTGATCCGCAGCAAGCCATTGCCGCCGGCGCCACTCGCGTCTGCGGAGCCGCCGTGACCGCTGTCGAAGCCGCCGCCGCCACCGCCCAGGCCATTGTCACCGGCACTGCCATTGCCGCCGCCGGCACCGCCATTGCCGCCGCCGGCACCGCCATTGCCGAAGCTGTCGCCGTCGGCACCATTGCCGCCGCCTCCGGCGCCGTCGGCACCGCCGAAGCTGCCGCCGCCGCCGATGCTGGTGGTGCCGCCGCCGCCGATGCCATTGCCGCCACCTCCGGCGCCGCCGACGATGAGGAAGCGACCGCCACCTGCGCCACCGCCGCCACCGCCTCCGGCCACTACGAGGGGAGAGGAGTTACTGTCCGCCAGAGACGTCGCACCGCCGCCACCTCCGGCGCCGGAGGCGCAGCAGCCTGAGCCGCCGCCACCGACAGTAACTGTGAGCTGAGCACCCGGGGTGACCGGGATTAACCGCCGGCTGTATCCGCCTCCGCCGCCACCGGCTAGAAGGCCGCCACCGCCACCGCCACCCCAGGCTTCCACCCATAGCTGAGTTACCCCGGCTGGTACGGTCCAATTCTGACTGGCGCTTGTAAAGGAAAACACGACACCGGCTTGTCCAGCGGGACCCGCAGGCCCTCGCGGCCCGGGCGTGCCCGTCGCACCAGGGAGGCCCATCGGACCCTGCGCTCCGGTCGCTCCTGTGGCTCCGGTTGGTCCTTGCAAGCCCTGGGGGCCCTGGGGGCCTGTCGCTCCCGTACTTCCAGCGGGTCCCTGAGCTCCAGTGGCCCCAGTGGCGCCTGTAGCTCCGGCGAGACCGGGCGCACCCGCCGGTCCTGTTGCTCCAATGGTCAAATCGAATATGCCGAAATCGTACGGGCTGTTCGCCACGATCAACAGATACGCCCCAGGAGTTAAACCGGCAGGCAGCAATGCAACGATCTGCGTATCGGTTTCCGACACCAGCGGCAACACCGTGGTTCGCAGCAACACGGTCGGCAGTTGCCCTCCGTCCGGACCAAGAAAGTTCAGGCCTCCGATCGTGACGCGGGTTGTGGTCGAATCGACGCCCGCGTCCGTGATGACTATCCTCCTCACGTACTGCTTAATGGCATCGGCGTAATTGGTGCCGGGTTGCGACTGAGCAAACACGGCAGTGGCGCACAGGAAAACACACAGAACTACGCTGACGCCAATTCTGAAAATCCTTCTCATACGGACCCTCCCCTCAGAACCTCTCGGACCTGATTTATTTCAGGAAAGACTGAAGTCCGAGGTAAGTGAGCTTTGGCAGGACACTTGCCGTTTGGAACTTTGGCGAACAAACGACTTACGCCATTGCGCCTCACTTGAAACGGTTTTTTATTTCCCAATCGGTTTCAAAATTACCCCCAACGAAGAAACCAATCCGGTCATGAAAAACCGTTCGAGCAGAGGGAGCGTGTTGAAAATGAAGATTATCAGGAGCAAATAAGAAAAAGCCGGACGCGAATTGGATGGACAAACATACGATGAAATGCCGTCACGTGATCTATCCGCGTCTCTTCCACAATTGCCATTCCGAAACTCTGCTGTCGAGTTTTGAATGACGGATTTATGACCTCCGCCCCCGATATCGAACGAGCAAGAGCAGCAAGTAAAGGGGGCTGAGGGCATTTGGATTCCAGCCTTGAATGAAATCGGCATCTCCCTGAGCTAGTCTTATCGCCATGCCTTCAGATTCATCTAAATTAGCGATTCAACAACATCCATCCCCAAATTGTGACGAGAGACCTGACGACATTGTCATTGACACCGTCGTTCTTCACGCGACTGTGTTGAACACTCTGGATGAGGTAATAAAACACTTTTCTAATCCAGTGAGTAAGGTCTCCGCTCATTACACGATAGATCGCGATGGCACTATCGCAGCACATGTCCCAGAACGCGGACGTGCTTGGCATGCCGGGCGATCAAAGGTGAAGGATGGCCGCACCAACGTCAATGACTTCTCAATCGGCATTGAACTCGTCAATCAAAACGATGGAATGGATCCGTTTCCTGAGCAACAGATCGAAGCCATGCGAGGACTTCTAAAGAGCATCCTCGCACGATATCCTATTAAGCACATCATTCCTCACTATGAATGTGCGGAGCCACCAGGGAGAAAATCCGATCCGATCGCATTTGATTTAGCTTGGATCGATGGCCTTCTTAAGTAATAGGCCTTTATGCCCCGCTCGTGCGGTCAAAGGCGGAGGATGCGCTGCACGGTCTCCGACTTGGTGAATCGCCGGCGCATGGTTTCGTCGGGAAGCGCCGCCAGGATGTGATCGCTCAGGGCGCGCGCCTCGGCAGCTAATGGATCGTCGCCGTCGAGCGTAAGCAAGGTGTCGATTGCTTGCAAAAGCAGCGCCGGATCGGCGGTTTGGCGCGCGACGGTAACCCCACGGCGTGCGTCCGCGATGGCGTCGCGAGTCCGGCCGAGGCCGTGCAGCGCGGCGGCAGCTGTCATCAAACCAAGCGCTTCGTACTTCGGGCGTCGTTTCTCCCGGCTCTGAATGCTGCCCTCGCGCGCTTCAGCAGCCGCGAGCTCCAGATCGCCTCGGGCCAGGGCCAGTTCCGCGCGCGTCTGGGCGAGCCGCAATTTCCACAACCATTCATGCCACGCGGGTGTATTCGCCACTTGATCCACGGTCTTGATCAGGAGGCTTTCCGCGCGTCCCGGTTCGTGCTGGCGCGCGTGCATCAGCAACAGATCGATGCTCGCGCTGACGACTGTTGGAGTAAAACCGACGCTTTCGGCCAGCTCGAGCGCCTCGGACTGAAGCCCCACGGCACCGTCGAAGTCGAAAACGCTTAGA
>QHXD01000718.1 GCA_003223895.1 Acidobacteriota bacterium | reverse complement strand
GGCGATCTGGTCTTACACGAATTGGGTCTCGCCTCTGTTCTTCAGCGGCCCCTCCGCCATCGCCAAACAGTTCAAGTACACGCTGACCGAGGGAACGCTGTTAACGGACATGGCCTACAGCGGCAAGAACTTCGCTCTCGGATTTCTGTTAGCTCTGGTGGCCGGAGTCGTACTCGGTGTGATCATCGGCTGGTACCGTCGGGTTCGGCTGATCGCCGATCCGTTCTTGAACGCTCTCTACGCGACGCCGCGTCTGGCGATGATGCCGCTGATTATCATCTGGTTTGGAATCGGCATGTGGTCGAAAGTGTTCATCGTCTTCCTGTCCGCATTCTTTCCGATCCTCGTCAACACCGTTGCCGGAATCCGAAACATGGATGCCGATCTTCTTCGCGCCGCGCGGGCGTTTTGCGCGACGGACTGGCAGATCTTCAAAACACTCGCGATTCCCGGTTCTGTGCCGTTTATCCTGACCGGCGTCCGCCAGGGCGTCGCTCTGGGCTTGATCGGCGTCGTGGTAGGTGAAATGTTTGGAGGAAGCGAAGGTGTGGGTTTCATGATCGCATACGGCGGTCAAACATTTGCAACGGACACGCTGTTTGTGGGAGTCGTGATCATAGCGTTCGCGGGAATCCTTCTTACTTTACTCACTGAACGATTGGAGCGCCATTTCTCGCGCTGGCGCCCAGAGAGGTAATGGAGCGGTAATGGCTGAAATCGTATTGGGTATCGGAACCTCTCACGGACCATTACTCTCGACCCCGCCCGAACAATGGGATCTTCGCGCGAAGGCCGATCGCGCGAACAAGCAGCACGCCTATCGCGGAAAGATGTACGACTATGAGGGCCTTCTCCAGGAGCGTGCTCCTGGGTTCGCCGGCGAAATTGGTATTGAGACACGCCGCGACCGCTACGAGCGTTGCCAGCGCGCACTGGATGCCCTGGGACGCAAGTTTAAAGATGTTGCACCCGAGGCTTTTGTCATCGTCGGCAACGACCAGCGGGAGATCTTCAGCAATGACCTGACGCCGGCAATCGCTGTCTTCCGCGGCAAAGAGATCGTCAATATTCCATTCACTCACGAAGAGAGTCCCGGACTCGCTATCGCCGAAAAAGGAAATTGTCCGCCCGGCGGCGCCACGTATCCGGGCGCTCAGGACCTGGCCGATCACATCATCCACGCGGGAATCGAAGAAGGCTTCGACTTGACGCAGTCCACGGCGCTTCCAACGTCTTCAGCTCGTCCGGGAGTTCCACACGCATACGGTTTTGTCTACAACCGTGTCCTGGGTAATGCTCCTCCGCCCAGCGTACCGGTGATTTTCAATGTTCACTACGAGCCGAATCGCCCGCCGGTTCGCCGCTGTATCGCGCTGGGCCACACGATCCGCCGCGCGATCCGGAGTTGGAACGGTCACAAGCGTGTCGCTCTGATCGCGTCCGGCGGATTGACTCACTTCGTCATCGATGAGGAATTCGATCAGACGGTTCTCAGCGCGATGGAGCGAGGCGATGAAGACGCCCTTTCCAGGCTGCCGGAAAACTATTTCCGGGTTGGAACCGCGGAAATCAAGAATTGGCTTCCCGTCATCGCGGCGATGATTGCCGAGGGCAAACGATTCCACAAAATCGATTACGTTCCCTGCTATCGCTCGGAAGCCGGGACCGGGAACGCGATGGCTTTCGTTTACTGGGAGTAATTAAGGATGGATGATCCGGTTGCTCGTCTCAATCGAATGGATACCTGTGCCGTGTCCGACGCCATGGATAAGCTCGGTTTGAAGGGCGTCGTTACCGGCATTCACCGCCTCTCGACGGAACGTGGAATCGCGGGTCGCGTTCTGACCGTCAAGCTGGACCGTGACAAGGGTGGATCCCAGGCGTCCCGCCATCTGAGCACTGCTGCGATCGAAGCCGCGAATCCGGGCGATGTCATTGTTGTCGAGCAACGCACCGGCATTGACGCGGCTGGGTGGGGCGGCAACCTTTCGCTGGGCGCGAAACTCCGCGGAGTTTCGGGCGCTATTGTCGAAGGACCGGCCCGAGACGTGGATGAGAGCCGCGAGCACGATTTCCCCGTTTTCGCCAGGGATCATACATGCACAACCGCGCGCGGACGGCTGGTTGAAGTGGGCACGAACGTCGAGATCACGGTGGGCGATATTCCAGTCTCGCCCGGCGATTATGTGATCGCCGACGCGAGCGCAGTGGTGTTCGTCGCGGCCGGCGATATTCTGCGCGTCCTGGAGGCTGCCGAGGTGATCGTCGAGAAGGAGAGAGCAATGGCCGAGGCTCTCGTTGCAGGCACACCGATCAGTAAGGTGATGGGAACGAGTTACGAGCAGATGCTGAAGAAGTAAACGCGGGCTAAAGCCCGCGACTACATTTAGGGAACAAAGTGACTCCCCAATGTAGTCGCGGGCTTTAGCCCGCGTTATTTCCGTGGGTTACTGTCCGGCGAGTCCGTGTTTCGCCAGGAACTCGCGGATCGTAGCAAAAATCTTCAGGCGTTCCTCGGGCGTGAACTGGCCATGGCGGCCACCAGGAATGGTCAGCAGTTGATTCGGCACATTCACTTTCGCCAGGGCTTCGTGCAGGCGGACAGCCTGGGGGTACGGGACAGTCGTATCGTTGTCTCCGTGAATTGTCAGAATCGGCGGAAGTCCCGCTCTCACGTAAGT
>QHXD01000717.1:4948-8822 GCA_003223895.1 Acidobacteriota bacterium | reverse complement strand
CGCGCCCTGCGCAAGGTGCGGGGCGTTCTGCCGACGGCGGACGAAGCTGGACGTTCCAGGTGCGCTTTACGAATGAGCCAGTCTGTGCGCTGGGCGTCGATCCCACGGACTCCGGACGAGTTTTCGCGGGCTCGGCCGAAGGATTATTTGCCTCTACAGACTCCGGCGCGAGCTGGAACAAGGTTCTCAATTCGCCGGTTACATCGATTGCGTTTGACGGCCGCGGCAGCGTCTATGCCGGTATGTCCGGAGACTATCCCGCGGGACCGCGTGAAAACGTACTGGCGCGTTCCTCCGACGGCGGCCGCACGTGGACCAACGTGATCCTTCCCCCGAATCCCGATATTACGTTCCGAGCCCAGGCGAACTGGGTCAGCCTGGTGGTTGGTGGCGATACGGTGGCTCTAGCCGTTTCCTACCAGCCTCCGACGTCCGATCTGTCGCAGTTGGATTTTTATCGCAGCACAGTAGCAGGCTGTACCTGGCCGCAGCCACTTTACTGACTTCTGCAAACCAGGGAGCGAGTTGGCAGACGATCACGACCATAACCCGCGATTTCCACACCGGAGCGTTTACCGGCGGAGCGTTGCTCGAGGGTGGGGAACAAGGGCTCGGCTCCGTTAGTCTGGTCCAGGGAGTTCCGGCTCCTGCAGTCTCGCAGTTGCTCCTCGGCCGATTCCTCGGAGTGAGTGTCGATTCGGCAAACGGAATCTGGGGTGCCGGTCCAACCGGGCTCTTCGGTCCCTTCCCATCGTTGACTCGGGTCGAGCAGGACAATAGCGCGGTCGTGCTGACCGGTTCCTGGCCTGCCAACAACGACTCTGTGGAAAGTGGCGGCACTGCCGTGCACGCGACGGATCCAGGCGCGCGCGCCACGTTCAGCTTTACTGGGACGGGTGCGAACTGGATTGGCTTTCAAGATCCATCGGCCGGGATCGCGAACGTCTACCTCGACGGCGTGCTGCAGACACAAATCGATACCTACGGCGCTCAGCAAGTGGCGCAGGTCAAGCTGTACTCTATTACTGGACTGATCTCCGGAGCTCACACACTGACTATTGAAGCCACGGGCCAGAAAAATGGCATTTCGGGCGGAACGACGATCTGGGTCGATGCGTTCGAGTTCGTATCCGCCGGTGTGTCTGGGATTGACGCAGCCGGTAAGGTCGCCGCCGCAACCGGCTCTGCCAATATCTTTGCTGCGGGAAACAAGTTCATTTACAGCTCCACGGACCGAGGCGCGCATTTTTCCTCTCTTAGCTGGTGCTTGATCCCGTCATCACCTCGTCCGCTTATGTAGCCGGCAGCCGGCTGTACCACACGGGCGACAGCGGGGCCACTTGGACTGCGCTGGCGGCAGTCGATACGGATCCGACTCGCGTTGTCATCGCGCTGGCCATGGCACCCACTTCGCGCGTGGTGCTCTATGCGGCAACGGCGTGTCTTCCGGAAATCGCATTGATCGAGTGCCCGGCTACTTCCGTGGTCTGGCTTTCCCGGAATGGAGGGCAGACCTGGGTTCAGATGGGCCTGGTGCCCGGACTGATCAACCGGCTGGCAGTGGATCCACGGCTGAACAATACAGTATATGCCGTCATCGGCGCTTTCCCGGCCGGTCCGAGGATGTCCGCCGGTTTTCTTGCGGGCGATGTGCTTCAGTCCGCGAACGGGGGAAGCACATGGGTGTCGATTCGCGGCAACCTGCCTCAAGTGCCGGTGAACACCATTGTCATTGACCCCACTTCCTTGCCCCCTCAATTCAACATGCCCGCGCAACGGCTGTACGTGGGAACGGATTCAGGGGTTTTTGTCAGCTTCAATACCAGCGGACAATGGACGGACATCAGTCATGGCGGCATCACCTGCGTTGTCGTCCTGTTCTGTGGTGACAGCGATCGGAGCCTTCCTCCGGTTCCGATTACGGATCTGTTGTTGCGCCCTACGGAAGGCACACTCCTCGCCGCCACGTACGGACGCGGGATTTACCGGACCTCGACCACTGGGTTCAGTCCGAGCGTCGTCGTCAGTCCGCTTTCAGCAGATCTGACACTCAGACGCGGAACGCTGGCGACTGCCGGTATTGTCTTGAACAACGTTTCCACGACGACCGCGCTCGACTGGCAACTCAATGCGCTGGACCCCTGGATCAGTGTTCCTGAGCCGACCGGAAATTTGAGGCCGGCCGGTTCAGCGCAGGTCGCCATTCGCATCTCCGCTGCGAGTTTGCAGGCGGGCTCGTATCTGGGACGCTTGCAACTGGTCGCAGGTCCTTTAGTGCAGAGCATTTTGATACAGGCGCACGTAACGGCATCGGCAGCTCAGATAAGGATTGTCAGCGGAGATAACGCCGTGGGCGCCCCGGGGGCCGTATTGCCGCCACTGCAGATAGTGATTTCCGATGCCAATCAGCTTCCGCTGCCGGATGTTCTGGTGAATTTTGCGATCACCAGTGGAGGCGGATCTCTTAGCGTTCGCATTGTTGCCACAAATGCGGCGGGAGCAGCCGGCACGATTCTGACGTTGCCGCCAAACCCGGGCACCGTCGAAGTGGTGGCCACCAGCGGCGAGTTCTCCGTTACTTTTACGGCCACGGCCGTCCTGGCTCCCGCATCAGTGACCTTGAACGGTTACACGTCTTTGGGGCCGGGGAGCGTTCTCTCGATTTTCGGTCAGAATCTTGCCAGAGAGTCCGTCGCTGCCGGGAGCGGAGCGTTGCCGACTTCGCTCCAGGCCGCGCGGGTCCTGCTCGTGACGGCAGCGGGCGATGTAGCGCTGCCGCTCCTCCTGGTCTCTCCTCAGCAGATCAGAGCCCTGGTGCCTGCCGACATCTCGCCGGGAGCATACGTGCTTCGCGTGGAGGCAGCCTCAGTCCGGAGCAACGATATTCAGATTTCGATTGCCCCTTTCGACCCTGGGATTTTCACCCGGAATGAAAGTGGCCGAGGTCCCGGAATCTTCATCAAGGACGACGGTTCGCTGGTGACGGCAGCGAACCCGGCCGATCGTGGAGCTCGAGTTACTTTCTATGCGGCCGGCCTTGGCGCTGTGGACCCGCCGATCGCAGCGGGCCAGCCGGGCGGTGCGGAACCACTGAACCGCACGGTTCAGAGCCCACGAGTCTTCTTCGATACTTATCAGGCCGAGGTGCTCTACAGTGGCCTGGCTCCGGGCATCGCCGGACGATATCAGGTCACCGTTCGCGTCCCGGCACTGGTTTCTCCCGCAACGAACATTTCAGTCAGTCTTACCATCGGAGGGTTTGCAAGCAACCGTGTTACGATTCCCGTCCGGTGAGGATATGAAGCAGGAAGCCAGAAGCCAGAAGCCAGAAGCCAAGGAAGCCAGAAGGAGGTACGCGCCTTTTTATTCTGGCTTCTGGCTTCTGGCTTCTGGCTTCCCCCTTCCTACCCCTCCCACGCCAGCGAAGGACGCCAAGTGAGCCGCCGAAACATTCCTTCCCTCCCACAAGGCCAGGAACGCTACGCGGATCTCAAGACGCGCGTGCACCAGAAGCTTCTGAGTGTGCTGAACATGGATGCTGTCAAAGCCGAAAGCCGGCATGAATTGCGCCGGGAGGTGCAGAGCGTCCTCGAAAAAATCCTTCGTGAAGATCATCTTCCGATCAGCATGACGGAGCGAAATCGCCTGGCCGAAGAAATTCTGGACGAGGTCTTCGGTTTGGGACCCCTGGAGCCTTTGCTGAAAGATCCCACGATCTCCGACATCCTGGTGAACACGCACAAGCATGTCTACATTGAGCGGCACGGGAAGCTGACGGAAACAGGCATTCGCTTCCAAAGCGATCGGCATCTGGTCCACATCATTGAAAAGATCGTCTCGAGCGTGGGGAGGCGGATTGACGAATCCGTCCCGC
>QHXD01000717.1:0-4908 GCA_003223895.1 Acidobacteriota bacterium | reverse complement strand
CGTCGCTCTCCATCCGCCGCTTCGGACGAAAGGTGCTGACCAACGAAGAGCTGCTCGAGAACCAGACCGTGACGAAGCCCGTGATGACATTTCTCGCGGCCTGTGTGGAGGCGCGCCTCAACATTGTAATTTCCGGCGGCACCGGCTCCGGTAAAACCACTTTTCTGAACTGCCTCTCGCGATTCATACCCGAGCATGAGCGCGTGATCACCATCGAGGACACCGCCGAGTTACAGATTCAGCTCGACGACGTTGTGCGCATGGAAACCCGTCCGCCCAATATCGAGGGCAAAGGCGCGATCACCCAGCGGCAATTGCTGAACACGGCATTGCGCCTGCGCCCCGACCGGATACTTCTCGGAGAGGCGCGGGGCGGCGAAGCGCTCGATATGTTGCAGGCGATGGGTACCGGCGTCGAGGGCTCGATGACCACCGTGCACGCCAACTCGCCCGCCGATGCCTTCAGTCGATTGGAAACCATGGTCATGATGGCCAAGCTCGATCTGCCCAGCCGTTTTATCTCCGTCATCCAACTGCTGGTGCAGACGTCACGCCTCAGTGACGGCACTCGCAAGGTAACCCACATTGCCGAAGTGATGGGTTTGACCGGCATGAACTTCGACGTGCAGGATATTTTCGTTTTCGAGCAAACCGGCGTCGCAGAAGATGGCCGGGTGCTCGGACGATTTCGAAGCACCGGCGCCTCGCCGCGGTTTCTGGAACGCCTCCGCGTGCTGGGTTTACCGCTCTCCCCCAAACTTTTCGAAGAGGTCGTGGCGGTTGACTAAGAACCTTCTGCTGCTTCTCCTGCTCTTGCCATCCCTGACAATACGCTGCCTGGCGCAGGAGAACCCCGAATGGGAACTGTTCGGCGGCTATTCGTTGCAGAAAACCGGCGTCCGCGAGTTCTTCAAGTCGACGCCGACTCTCTACACGCCTCGCGACCGAACCGCCTATCTCGGCGGTTGGGACGTCTCTCTGACCGAGAATGTGAACCGCTGGTTTGGAGGCACCCTGGATATCAGCGGTCACTACAAAACGCGAGACCTGCTTGGGTCAACCAATCGGGAGCGGTTACATTCGGTCCTGTACGGGCCTCGATTCTTCTACCGCACGCACGGGTTCGTCCCTTTTTCCCATATCCTGATTGGTCTCGCCCATGCCGACAGGACCGTGTTACCCCCGGGACCTCACCAGTCTGACAACGCGTTTGCCGCGGCGCTGGGAGGCGGACTGGATGTAAGTCTCGCGAAGAGGGCTGCGGTGCGGGTGTTCCAGGCGGAGTATTTCCGGACCACTCTCCCGAACGAAGCATTCGGGACCAAACCGACCGGCTACCGGGCCTCTTTTGGCATGATTTTCTATCTGGGAAAGACAAAATAGCTGGGATTGCAGGCCACCCTCAACATCGCCGATTCGCCACGGCGACATCAGCTGGGCCAAGGGTAACAGGGATGCGGAGTTCAATGAGGAAAGGACCATGTTTGACGGCATCGAAGACAAGCTGAACCTGAAGCTGACCAGGACGCGGACCTTCAGCAACGGCAACGTTTTCCTGTGCTACGCGCCCATGGCGTAAAGGCTGTAGCGGCGGTCTATGACAGGTGCGCATGCTACCCGTTTCTGTCAGGATGATCACGTCTAAGCATGACTACGAACGAAAGGAAATCAAAGGCTACGACATTTGCGAACGGCAAGATCTGCTACATCGAGATGCCGGCGACGGACGTTTCCCGCTCGGCGGAATTCTACCAACAGGTCTTCGGCTGGAAGATCAGGAAACGCGGCGATGGCAGCACTGCCTTTGACGACGGCGTCGGGGAAGTGAGCGGAACGTGGCTGCTTGGCCGTCCGCCATCACCAGGGCCTGGCCTGCTTATATACATCATGGTCGACAGTGTGGCTGCGACATGTGACGCCATCATCGCTGCGGGCTGCGGGATTGTCCAGCCAATCGGCGCGGATGCGCCGGAGATCACCGCGAGATTCCGCGATCCAGGTGGCAATGTGCTCGGGCTCTATCAGCAACCACGGTGAGGAAGCTTAACTTGTGATACTTTTCGGCCTGAATACGTTATGGATGCCTTCCTGAAGGATCTCAAGCATTCCGCCCGCATCTTCCTCCAGACGCCGAGCTTCACTAATTTTCTCGGTGGTCAACACGGTCCTGTTGAAACCGTTCGCCTATCCCGATCCCGAGCGGATCGTGATGTTCCAGAACACGTTCGAACAGGGAGGCCTGGGCGGCACCGGTTCGCCCACGGAATTCAATTGGTGGCGGCAGCAGAGCGCCTTCCAGGACGTTTCGGCTTACTCCTTGTTCGAAGTCGCCAATCTCACCGGCGAAGCGTTTCCGGAACAGATTCAGGCGACGAGCGTCAGCGCGGACTTCTTCCGGCTGTGCGGCGCGAAGGCTTTGTATGGCCGCACGTTCACGGTCGAGGACGACCTGCCGAACGCGCCGAAGACCGCGGTGCTCGCCTACGCGTTCTGGCAGCGGCGCTTCGGCGGCGATCCGAAGGTGATCGGCAGGCGCATGACACTGAACGGCGAGCGCTATGAAATCATCGGCGTGGCGGGCTCCAATCTCAAGAATGGTCAGATTTCAGAAATGATGCGGGGAAACGGCGACGTCACGATCGAGGAGCCGCCTGATGTCTATATTCCCTTCCAGCTCGACCCGAACAGCGCGGATCATGGCCATTTCTTCAATGTCGCCGGACGCTTGAAACCCGGAGTCACCCTGGCAGTCGCGAATGCGCAGTTACAAGCCAGTTACCAGGAGTACGCCCGCAAGTGGCCGGACGATGTCCGCGGCAGGGTGGGGTTCCGTGTGCAGCCTTTGCAGGATGCCATCGTGGGCGGTGTGCGGAATTCCTTGCTGATTCTGCTGGGCGCGGTCAAGCTTCGTGCTGCTGATCGCTTGCGCGAATGTCGCCAACTTGCTGCTGGCGCGCGCGACGGGCCGGAAACGTGAAATTGCGATTCGTGCGGCCGTGGGCGCCGGACGCGGGCGGATTGTCCGGCAACTTCTTACAGAAAGCGTCATGCTATCGCTTGCCGGCGGCGTTTTGGGTGTGGCGGCGGGCTACGCCGGCATCCGCGCCATTCTGAGCCTCAGTCCCGGCAATATCCCGCGCATCGGGGCGGACGGCTCTAATGTGAGCCTCGACTGGCGAGTGTTGGCATTCACGCTTGCCTTGTCGATTTTGACTGGCATTCTGTTTGGACTCGTTCCCGCCCTGCAATCGTCGCGGGCGGATTTGAGCAGCACGCTCAAAGAGAGCAGCAATCGCAGCGGCACGGGCTTGCGACACAATAAGACTCGCGCGCTGCTGGTGACCACCGAGACGGCGCTGGCCCTGGTGCTGTTGATCGGAGCGGGGCTGCTGATCCGAACCTTCATTGCGATTCGGCAAGTCGATCCTGGCTTCGATGCGCACAATGTCCTGACGATGCGCATGTCGCTTGCGGGTCCCCAATTCGAAAAGCCGGCGAGCGTGATCCGGGTGATTCACGAGGGTGTTCGCCGTATCACCGCGCTTCCTGGCGTCGAGGTCGCGGCAACTACCTCTTTGGTGCCTCTGGAGCCGGTCGGGGGCGGACCATTCCAAATTGTGGGACGTCCCGAAGGCCCGGCTTCTCGGGGGGCCGCGGTGTGGACGCGGGTTTCCGCAGGCTACTTCGAGACCTTCAAAATTCCCGTCGTGCGGGGCCGCACATTTACGGAACGGGACGAGAGCGGGCCGCCGCTCGTGATCATCAATCAGACTCTGGCGAAGGACTTCTGGCCGAACGGCGATCCTCTGAACGACCAAATCATCATCTACCATGACTCTCCGCGCCAGATCATCGGTGTCGTCGGCGACGTCCATGCCCGCCTCAATCGCGACCCACTCCCCAACATGTACGTGCCGGACAGCGGGATGTCGCAGATCGTCCCATCGGCCTGGGTGATCCGGACCCGGGTGGCGCCAATGTCGTTGAGTTCCGCGATTCAGAATGAGTTGCGCGAGGCGAGTGGAGGACTACCGGTGGCGCGCATCCGCACGATGGAAGAAATCCTCGCGCGATCGACGGCGGCCGAGAACTTCAATGCCCTGGTGCTGACGATCTTCGGGTGTTCGGCGCTGTTGCTGGCAGCGATCGGGATCTACGGATTGATGGCGTACTCGGTGACACAGCGCGCCCAGGAAATCGGAATACGGATGGCTCTGGGAGCGCAATCGAGCCAAATCCGAAACATGGTGGTGTTTCAGGGCCTG
The DNA here is from genome assembly GCA_003223895.1 of Acidobacteriota bacterium. Classification (GTDB taxonomy): domain Bacteria; phylum Acidobacteriota; class Terriglobia; order 20CM-2-55-15; family 20CM-2-55-15; genus 20CM-2-55-15. Next base: position 643 of record QHXD01000717.1, on the reverse strand, counting down.
CGGCCGACTCTGGCAGGCGTGGTTTGCGGGCTTGGTGCGGCTTTCGCTTTGACTCGCTTGATCGCCGGCTTTCTGTTTGGTGTGGAGGCCTGGGATCCCCTGGTCTTTCTTGTGGTGCCGGTTATATTGGTCGGCGTTGCCCTGGTTGCCGTATGGTTGCCGGCGATGCGCGCGAGTCGAGTCGATCCCATCCACGCGCTGCGGCACGAATAGGTTCCGCAAACGAGAAGATTGACGGGTCGCCCGCATCGCGGCCGTAGAGCGTAGTTGGCCTTCGGCTATAAATTAGAGGAGCTTGGCGATGGAGCAGATATTTGAGCCCAAGGAACGCCGCGAACTGTTGAAAGGATGGCTAATCCACGACCGAAAGGGATGGAAGAAGCACGCTGAGGCCGCACGACGCCTCGAACGACAGTATCGTTTGGTTGGAGTCTTCAGCGTCGCCCTCTCGGCAATTGTTGGCGCTTCTCTCTTCGTGCGATCACGAGCCTTCGCTTCTTAATACCTTAATTATCGCGCTGATTGTATTCCAATTGCGTGTCGTGGCTCGGACTCCGAAGAGTCTGTCGATCGCGCCGAGGTAGCTGATTGCTTTCATTTGGCGCCGGTATAGCCCGAAGAGAAAACGATCTTCAATTGCGAG
>QHXD01000716.1 GCA_003223895.1 Acidobacteriota bacterium | reverse complement strand
GCGAAGGGGGCATGAGTCAGGCAGAGCACTGGGGCTGGACGAACACGTACACATATACGAAGAGCATGGGCGAGCAGCTGATCGCGCAGACGCCGGGGCTGATGTACGCAATCGTCCGTCCTGCGATCGTCGAATCGTCGCTCCGGTTTCCCTTTCCCGGTTGGAATGAAGGCTTCACGACATCTGCGCCGCTCGTGCTGATGGGCGGCGATGGCGTGAAAGGCTGGCCGGTACAATACGGCCCGCTCGAGATCATCCCTGTCGACCTGGTGGCGGCCGGCATTTTAATCGTGACCGCCGCAGTCTTATGTGGAAAGAACAAGCGCGTCTATCATCTTGCATCGGCAGATGAGAACCCGATCATGCTGCCCCGGCTCGTGGCGTTCCTTGGAATGAATTCGCGGTACAAGCACAAACATAAGAAGAGCGGCAGCCGCGTAGCGAACGTATGGAAAGCATATGTGGAAACACAGGTCATTACGGACAAATCGCTGCAATCCCGTCGTGCCCGGCTGCATCGCGGCCTCGATGTGATCCACGCCGTGCTGACGCTCGGCAAGACGCTTTTCGGTCCCGACAAGGTCGGTCCTTACCTCAAGCGCCTCCGCGACACTCGCCGGCAGATCCGCCAGCAGGAAGTCACGCTCGACAAGTTCCTTCCATTCATGTTTCACAACACCTTCATCTTCGAAACCCGCAACATTCGAGAAGCCACTCGCATGCTCACCAACGAAGACTTGAAGCGCCTCAAGTGGGAGCCCGAAACCATCGACTGGGCGGACTACTGGGTGAACATTCACACGAAGGGAATCGAAAAGTGGATCCGTCCGATGTTCGCCGCGTCGCGAAAAATGGGGTCGTAAAACAAATAAATTTTTGCCTTCCAATGTAGTCGCGGGCTTTAGCCCGCGTTCAGCAGCAGAAACACCTCATCGGCCCATGACCCTCGCTGAAGATGCGGCCCTCGTTGCCGACGAGAGTAATCCCGAGGACGCGGCCATCCTGGAGCCTCAGGGCCAGTGCGGCTCCCGTTAACCCGGCGGAATCCATACCCGGGTCGAAGTCGATCGATCCTTCGACGCGGTGGAGGCCTGGAATCGGCAAGCCGGAGCCCTCAACGACGCCTTGATATCGGCTAATGCGATAGCCTACCTGGCGTAACACCTGTCCGTTCAACATCAACTCTCCGACACCGGCGCTCTCTTCGACGAGTTTCATCATGCGCCTTATTCTAACCCGTGAAGCCGAAGGGCTGATCATGGCAGAATGAGGCAATGCCAACGAATCATCCTGTAGCTGTTCCTGATTTCATCTACGGCACCGCCTGGAAGGAAGGTCATACGGCCGCCCTTACCGAGCTCGCGCTTAGGACAGGCTTCCGTGGCATCGACACGGCCAACCAGCGGCGGCACTACTTCGAAGCCGGCGTCGGTCAGGGGTTGGCTGCTGCCTACCAGGCTGGAGTGGTCACGCGCACGGATCTATTTCTGCAGACGAAATTCACGTATCAGCCCGGCCAGGACCACCGGCTGCCCTACGACCCCGAGGCTGACCTCTCCACTCAAGTGGCTCAGTCGGTGGCCAGTTCGCTCGAACACCTCGGTACGGACTACGTCGACTGCTATGTGCTGCACGGGCCTGCTTCCGGCTACGGCTGGACCGACTCAGATACCGAAGTCTGGGCCGCGATGGTAAAGGAGCGGGATGCCGGGCGCACGCGTCTGCTCGGCGTGAGCAACGTTTCGCGGCGGCACCTCATGCAAATGATGGCCGTCCACTCCGAGGCTCCTGCGTTCGTTCAGAATCGCTGCTACGCCCGGCTCGGCTGGGATCGCGATGTACGATTGTTTTGCAAAGATAGAAACATCATGTACCAGGGCTTCTCACTGTTGACTGCCAATCCGGAGGTGCTGCGCCACCCCGTGGTGGCCGGCCTCGCCGCACGCAACCACGTCACGCCGGCCCAGATTGTGTTCCGCTTCGCGCAGTCCGTGGGGATGCTGCCCCTGACCGGCACGTCCAGCGCCGAGCACATGAAACAGGACCTGGCCAGCCGCGACCTGGCGCTCTCCACAGACGAGGTTCAGGCGATTGAGTCGCTGGTTGGGTGATCGTCGAGCATTCGCTGCTTCCTCACAGAACTTTGGCTACGATGACTGTGCAGTCGTCATTTGGAAACTTGCCGGCGAACGCCTCGACTTCGTTCAGAATCCGATCTCTCAGGTCCCGTGCGGGGAGGCTGATACCTCCCAGGATCGCAGAACGCAGGCGTCCTTCGCCAAATTCCTCACCACTTGCGTTTGTCGCTTCTGTAATGCCGTCTGTGAAGAGAATCAGAGCGTCTGACGGGAAGAGTTGAATGGTGTCCTGCGGATAGACTGCCTCCGGCAGCGGACCGACCACCGGGCCACCAACCTCCAGTCGTTCGAATGCGCCTGATCGAGCGAGCAGCGGGGGATTGTGGCCGGCATTGACGTAGGTCAGGGAGCGGTCGGTGCCGTCATAAACCGCATAAAACAAAGTGATGAAGCGGCTGCTCTGTGTCGAAGCGTGCATCAGCCGATTGAGGTGTCCCACGAGCTGACCGACAGCCATGCCGTATACCGGCGAATAAGTCTGAAGTCTGCCCTGCAAGCTCGCCATCAGCAGGCCGGCCGAGACACCCTTGCCCGAGACGTCTGCAATGACAATGGCGAGCCTGCGGGACGCGATCGGAATGAAGTCGTAGTAATCGCCGCTCACGTCTTG
>QHXD01000726.1 GCA_003223895.1 Acidobacteriota bacterium | reverse complement strand
CACAAAGGCTTTTACGACTCAACTGGTGACCCTGTACCTGCTTTCCTTGTTCCTGGCGCGAGTGCGCCGGACGATAACGGATGAAGAAGTTCGTCAGCGAACCATCATGCTGAAGCGTGTACCGGACCAGATGGAGCAGATCCTCGAGCGCAGCGACGAGATCGCGAAAATCGCGGATGTGTTGGTTCCCCGGTCCAATGCGCTTTATCTCGGCCGAGGCGTCAATTATCCGATTGCTCTCGAAGGAGCCTTGAAGCTCAAAGAGATTTCGTATATCCATGCCGAGGGTTATCCGGCAGGAGAAATGAAGCATGGTCCCATCGCTTTGATCGATCCCCAGATGCCGGTCGTTGTCGTTGCCCCGCAGGATTCACTGTATCCAAAGACGCTTTCAAACCTGGAAGAGGTGAAGGCTCGCGGCGGCATCGTCATAGCGGTTGCGTCGGAACACGACCGCGACATCTCGAGCGTTGCGGACCACGTGATCCGAATTCCCAAAACCGATTCTTTTCTAAACCCGTTTCTCGCTGTCCTGCCGCTGCAGCTTCTTGCTTACTACACCGCTGTGCGCCGTGGCTGTGATGTGGATAAACCAAGAAATCTCGCGAAAAGCGTAACTGTCGAATAGAAGTCCAGCGAATGGGAGAGCGCGCGCAACGGAACGCCGTGTTATATGTAAGAACCGCTCTCAAGATTGCATGGCTGAGCCTCGCGATTCTCATCACATTGTTGGTTGGTATCGAGTGTTTCGCTTCCGGATACTATCTCGCCCACCGCATAGTGTCGGGATACGATCGACGGAATGCCCTGGTCAAGACTCAGATCTCGAGAATGCCGCGGGATGGATATCCAAATCCGGCGGATCAAACCTGGTTCGGAGCTTACTGGAAAGAATTTGATGACAGCACATACGCTGCTGTAGAGCCGGTTTCCTATTCCAATTGGCACCGCCGTCCCTTTAAAGGCAAGTACATCAATGTGGAGCAGAATGGGAGGCGCGCGACCTGGAACCAGGATCGGGAGGCCGCGCCTGGATCGACCCGGATCGCGATATTTGGTGGTGCAACGGTGTGGGGAACAGGCGCAAGGGACGAATTCACCATCCCTTCCTACATTTCAAAAATGCTCGCTGAAAAGTATCCACACCGGTTCAGCGTTGCTAATTATGGCCAGGATCAATATGTGAGCACGCAGGAAGTCATCGCGTTGGTCCGTGAGATCCAACAGGACAGTATCCCGGATATCGTCGTCTTTTATGATGGGTACAACGACACCTTTGCCGCGCTCCAGGCAGGAGCCGCCGGTATTCCGTTGAATGAAGACGATCGAAAGCGAGAGTTCAACATTCTGCATCCGAGCCGGACTCGTGACTTTTACCTGGAAGTGTTGAGCCGGACAAACACGTTTCAATTATTGCGGGGTCTGCAGACCGCTCTGTGGCCTAAAGCTGAAGCAGGTTCTTTAAGCGATTCGGACAATGACGATCTTGCCCTTGATGTAATCAGAGCGTACTTCCGCAACGTCGAATTTGTGACCGCGATGGGAAACAAATTCGGTTTCGTTGCCCGGTTTTTTTGGCAGCCTTCCGTGTACACCAGGGCTCGCCCGACGGAGCCGGAAGAATCCATTATTCACGGTTCTCGGCAGGGTGCTTCGTTCTACAGGCGGGTACAAGAAGCAATGAAGGAAGTCGATCTCACGGCCGGTCCCGCAAATTTTCGAGACATCTCCGCCGCTCTTGATGGATATGCCGGAACGGCATTCATTGACACTACGCACGCGACAGAGCTCGCTAACGAAGTGATCGCCCGTGAGATTGTCGCTGACCTTAAGGGCACTCTGGACCAGGCGGCGCTCCGCCAGGTTTCGGGCGAAATAGAACCTTCCGCGCCCGTCCAGTAACTCACCTACCCCTTCTCTCCAATCAACCCTGTTTACTGCTACGAACCGCGCCGGGATTTCTATGCCGAATCGAAACAAAGCCGACGAAATCCACTCCAGTTGGTGGCGATCGTCTCTGTTGAGGCTTTATGAAAACCTGACTCGCAATGATGCCGTCCAGCCGGTCGACCTGATCTTTGTGATGGCAGGCCGGATGGAACGGAAACAGTACGGACTCGAACTGTTCCGCGCCGGAGTGTCGCCGAAGTTAGTCCTCAGTATCGGACGCTTCGAAGTCAGCAAGATGTGCAACCTGGACCTGGAAGGCATTGATGACTTGATGATAACGCGTGGACAGACATCCCCGGACGAACGCCATTTCTTCATGATCGTGGACCGATCAGGCGTTCGCATCGAGAAAGCCGGGCTTCTGATTTGGAACACATACGGGGAGGCGCTCGCATTACAGCAAGTCCTCGAAAAGGAAAAAGCGCGCCATGTGATGGTCATCAGCACCGACATCCACCTGCGCCGGGTGGCGTTGGCGCTTGGCAAAGTGTCTCGGGGCGAGGCGGTCGAATTTCTCTACTGTCCGGTTCCATCTCGTCTGATGTTCGGCAGAAAAGAAAGCTGGTGGACTCGGCCGGATGATCGACGGTTTGTCCTTCGGGAAACCATGAAATTAGCGGGATACGGTGTGATCTTGTCCTTACCCCGCACAGTTGCCCGCCGGATCATGCAATTGAGCGGCGGAAACCACTCTACAGATTGATGTTGACAAAAGTTCATCGCCGAAAAAAAT
>QHXD01000722.1 GCA_003223895.1 Acidobacteriota bacterium | reverse complement strand
CCGCCAATTCGTTCACACTTTCATAGACAGCCGCTACAGTTCAGCCTGACAAGTTATGAATACCAGGCATCTGATCTTCATCGTGAACGGCAATGGCGTCCGAAAGAAGGATTATTACGAAGACGCGTCAATCTCACCCAATACCCGCCGGATCGCCGAAGAAGGCTTCGTCTTCACGGAAGATCACTGCGACAGCGTCGCTTCGCATTGCGACGCCCTGGCCGAGCTGCTCGACGACTTACCGGAACACCGCTATCTGAACTTCAGCTGGTCGGACACGGTGCCCGCCCTGATGCAGGAATTGAAACCGCGCATCCTCGTCCTGCACGACACCACTCACGACGTCGGTCACGACGCCTATAAAGAATACCTAAAGGCTGTAAAGGAAACTGACGATAAGGTAGGAAGGCTCTTCAACTGGGTGAAGCGGGATCCCTGCTTCAACTCGAATACTGCAATCGTTCTTCGGCCGGAGTTTGGGCGCGACGATGAAGTCAACCGCGGCCAACTTCACCACTCGGAAGGGTTCTATTACGCCCACCGGGTGGCGAGCATCTTTTGGGGCCCAGATTTCAACAGGGGGGAGGATCGAAAAACTGTGATCAATCGTCTTGACATCGCTCCGACCCTGGCAAACCTTTTTAAGATCGACACAACTCGAAGAGGCCGGGTGGTACCGGGCCTGTTCAAAACATAAACTTTCACCCGTCCTCAGGGAGGAGGAAACTCAATGTTCAAGACTGAATCGTTGAGACTGTTGACGCTCGCACTGACCCTCTTGCTGTTTGCGCATCAGGCGGAAGCACAGCTCGTACGCGGTTTCGTGTCGGGTACTGTGACGGATCCGACGAACGCCGTGGTGCCGGGAGTCCAGGTCACCATAACAAACACGGCGACCAATATTTCCCGCGAAACCATGACTAACAATTTAGGGTTCTACCGATTCGTGGCTGTAGAGCCGGGCGATTACTCCGTCGAGTTCAGGTTAACGGGTTTCGAGACTCACAAAATCCTGAACATTACAGTCCGTACGGCAAAGGAAGTGGTCATCAACCAGACACTAAAGGTGAGTGCCGCAACAACTGAAATATCCGTGCTGGATACTCCCGGAGTCGAGCTTGAAAAGACGATACCGACCGTGGAACGGACGTTTTCCGAGCGGATCGTCAATGAACTGCCCTTTCAGGTTTACAACGGCGCTCGCGATATCACGCGCCTGGCCTTACTGGCGCCAACAGTCAACCGGGCGCCAGGTTCTAACGAGTTTGCAGCGAACGGACAGCGGGCCCGGAACAACAACTTCACCATTGACGGTGTAGACAACAACGATCTCAGTGTTACTCAGAGCTTGACCCGAGTGATCCCCGAAGCTGTACAGCAAGTCCAGGTACAGACCACCGCCTATGCCGCGGAGTTCGGTCGAACCAGTGGGGCACAAGTCTCGGCCGTCACCAAGAGCGGTACGAATACCCTTCACGGCGAAGGCTGGGAATACTACCGCGGGAATCGGATGGAACCCCTCAGTCTGACGAATAAGCGCGCCGGGCTCACGGAGACTCCAAGATTCGTCGTGAACCAGTTTGGCGGCGACATCGGTGGACCGATCATCAAGGATCGGACTTTCTTTTTCGGCTTGTTGGAATTGAATCGGCGCAGGGAGGCTCCCAGTGCCGCCAATGCGACCTCAGTGAACATTCCGACCCCCGCTGGATACGCGGCGCTCTCCACAGTGCCGCTCGGAGCCGGTCAAACTGCCGCGAGCCGGCAGGCCGCACTCACAGCTTTAGGGTTTCTGCCGGAGATTCACGCCCAGGTCACGAATTACGACAACCTGCGAACCACTTTGATTAACGGCACGCCGATTCAGGTTGGGACGGTCATCATTCCGCTGCCAGGGCCGTTCAACTTTTGGAATAACGTCTTCCGAGTCGATCATCGTCTTGGCACTGCCGATAACCTGACGTACCGCTATCATCTGGATCATCGTGATCAGCCTAACGTGACGAGCAACCTTGGATTCGGGACTCGCTTCGCTGCCGCACAGAAGGTATTCCGGCAGAATCATGCAATCAGCTACACGCACCCTTTCAGCAGCCGCTTCCTCAATGAAGCTCGAGTAGGCTATGTTCGCAGCCTGTTGGACGTTCAGGAGAACGATCCCAGGAGTTCGACCGTCAACATTGGCGGAGCCTTCACAATCGGCGGCGGGAGCGCCTTCCCGCAAGGACGCGTTGAACAGTTGTATGAGTACCAGGATGTGGCCACGTACATCAGCGGCCGCAATTCATTCAAGCTGGGCATGGATCTCCGCCGTAACAAACTGTTCGGACTGTTCGGCACCAACTCGAAGGGTACATGGACGTTCGGAACCCTGGCGGATTTTCTCAACAGCACCCCGTCCACTCTTGCTCAAGCGGTTAACACTGCCACATTCGATGTGAGCCAGTGGCATCACGCCTATTTCTTTCAGGATGACCTCAAAGCCACGTCGGATCTTACGCTGAATCTCGGCGTTCGTTATGAGTACTCCACTGTTCCGGCAGGATTCTTCGGCGCGACCGATCCGGCAGTCAGAGCCGTGGGTGTGCCGGGACCGGCTCGGCCCGACAAGAACAACTGGGCACCACGCGTGGGCTTTGCCTACAGTCCAAGCAATCCGACAGGAATGTTTGAAAAACTGCTGGGGCCGGGCAAAACGTCGATACGCGGCGGGTTTGGAATGTCGTACGATGTTTTGTTCTACAACATCCTTGTCAACACGGCGAATAATTACCCCCGCGTCATAACTCAAACCACAAGCGGAGCCGCCATCGCGAACCTCTATCCGACCCTGGCGCCGAAGACCAATACCGTGCCCTCGCTGAATCCGCTCCTCACCT
>QHXD01000721.1:2031-4743 GCA_003223895.1 Acidobacteriota bacterium | reverse complement strand
ATGCGTTCAATCTTGAGGTATCGCCCCTTGTAGCGGATTCGACCGGAGCGGCGACGTATCACTGTGCGAAAGCACTTCAGGCTAAGCTCGAGGCGGCTAATCTCGAAGTCTACGACGCTATCCGCCGCGACATTCAGCAGGGTGACGGGTCAACCAGCTTACTTCAGTGGTTGCCCAGGTCAGGCGCAGGTGAGGACGTGCCCGGTGTCACGAACGGTGCGGGATACGACTATCTGGATGAACTGATCATCGGAGTTTTGCGGTTTGAAGAGACTGGCGCCGCGATCGTCCAGCCCACGACCGAAATGGTGTTTTACCAGTCGACCCCGGCACGGCATATCTTCGATCTGATCGACCGAACCGCTCTTAACGAACATGATGTGCTGGTCGACCTTGGTTCCGGGTTGGGCCACGTTCCACTGCTGGCCTCCATTTGCACACGGGCTCGCAGCATCGGGATTGAGTTGGAGCCGGTTTACGTCGACTGTGCGCGGCAGAGCGCAGAGACGCTCAACCTGAAGAACGTAACGTTTATCCAGCAAGACGCGAGGGCAGCGAAATTAACTGATGGCACAGTGTTCTATATGTATACGCCGTTCACCGGCAATATGCTTCGCGCCGTGCTGGATTCGCTGCAACGAGAAGGGGACCGCCGCGACATTCGAATCTGCACGTTTGGCCCCTGCACGGCTACGGTCGCCGATGAGGACTGGCTGGAGGTCGTCGGAGTTCCGCAAGCAGACCGGGTTTCCATCTTTGGTTCTCGCAATCGCCGCTCTCGCAACGCGTCTTAGACGGAAACTCATGGAAATGTTACAGGCTTTCCCTGAGTGAGCACTGCTCCGTGAGGTCAGTATTCGCTCGCCCAGCCTGTGTCCACCCGCCGTCGTCGTCTCTTCCGACGTAAACGCTTGATATCATTAGCGGAATCCGCACGGTATCGTTTTTGCTCACCTTATATTAATGATGCGTCACCTTTTGTTCTCCGCTCTCCTTGCGCTGCCTGCGACAGTGTCTCTCGAAGCCGACATCATCAACGTTCCACCGGGCGCCAATCTGCAATCGCAGATCGACGCCGCACTTCCCGGGGATGAGATCGTTCTGCAGGCGGGGGCGGTTTACACGGGCCCATTCACGCTCGGGCCGAAGAATGGCCCCGGCGAAATAGTGATTCGGTCGAGCGCGACATCGCAGATGCCCCCGGGGGATCGGGTTTCGCCTGCGAAGGCGGCCCTCATGCCGCAGCTTGTTTCCGCGTCGGATGTTGTTGTGCAGGTTGTCAGGGGCGCGCATGGCTACAGGCTGGCCGGTCTCGAGATTACGCCGGCGCCCGGGCGCTTCGTGAATGATCTTGTGCGCATTGGTTCCGGACAGGAGCGAACGGTCGCCGAGCAGCCGCAGAACATCACGATTGAGCGCTCCTATCTGCATGGCGATTCCCGGGCGGGAACGAGGCGGGGCGTTGCGATGAACGGCGTCAACAACACAATCGTGGACTCGTACGTTTCGGATTGCAAAGCGGTGGACGTGGACTCACAGGCAATCGCCGGATGGAATGGCGCAGGTCCGTACGTCATCCGCAACAACTACCTCGAAGCTTCCGGCGAAAACATCATGTTTGGCGGCGCGGATCCGGCGGTCGGTGGGCTCATCCCTGCAAACATCAAGATCGAGGGAAATCATCTTCGGAAGCCGGCCTCCTGGAAGGTTTCGGATCCCTCCTACGCGGGGACGCACTGGATCGTGAAAAATCTGCTTGAACTCAAGAACGCAAGGCAGGTCTTTATCGACAACAATATCCTGGAAGACAACTGGGCGGACGCCCAGGCGGGTTACGCAGTCGTCATCACTCCGCGGAATGAGGACGGCGGAAGCCCGTGGGCCGCGGTCGAGGATGTCCAGTTCACGAACAATGTGGTGCGGCGAGCCGTGAACGGGATGGTGATCCTCGGATACGACAATTTCCGTCCAAGCGGCCAGACGCGGCGGCTCACCATAAGGAACAACGTTTTCGACGATATCACCGGCGCCCTGTTTGAAATCATCGATGCCGCGCGCGACATCGTCATCGAGCACAACACGGGCGTTCGCGGCACGATGGCGTTGTCTGCCTCCGCAGCGGTGCCCGCAGGCAATCATACGGGCGAACGGCCTGCGAATTTTGTTTTCCGAAACAATCTCACTGTCAAAGACGAAAGCGGAATTCTGGGCTTTCCCAACGCCCTGTCGAAATACTTTCCAGATGCGATCGTGGAGCGCAATGCTTTCATCGGCGGCAGTGGGGCGAACTATCCTGCGAATAATCTTTTTCCGCCGTCGTTGGAAGCGGTCGGCTTCACCGATGCGGCGTCCGGAAATTACCGGCTGAATCCATCGAGTTCATTGAAGGCAGCAGGAAGCGATGGAAAGGATGTCGGGGTAGTCTACGCGTCGAATACGGCAGCTTTCGGCGTCGGAAATTCCAGTTCCGGCGGAGAGGTTTCGCCGATGCCTGCCGTGGCGACGTCTCCCCAGGCGGTAAGCGAAGTCGAGGGTCCGGGCATTCGCGCCGGATATGTTGTGGTTACTCCTGACACCGGCGTCAGCGCCCCCCTGACGTCAGCGCTTGTCGGACGCGTGCAGAACGGCCAGGTGCTTTCCGAGACAACAGTCTTCGCTCCACAACTTGCTACTTCGGCAGCCATGTTCGTCGATGTCGCGCCTGCGATCGGA
>QHXD01000721.1:0-2021 GCA_003223895.1 Acidobacteriota bacterium | reverse complement strand
GCTCCGTCTGATCGACGCCAGCGGCGCAATGACAGGCGCACCCAAGGTGATAACGCTCGAGCCCTACGCCCAGATCGCGCGCTTCCTGAATGAGTTTTTCCAGGACATGCCCTCGGCGGCATTCACGGGAAGCCTCACAATCGAGTCAACCGCGCCCGCGGCTCTCATGGGCTTTCGATTCGACGGCGCGAACTTCAGCGTAATCGCGATCGATAACACCTCCGGCCCATCGCCGATGCCTGTCCGCAACGGTTCGATAGGCGGAACAGCCGCAGCGATGTTTCCGCAGTTTGCGGTTGGTGGGGGATGGGCCAGCCAGCTCATGCTGCTCAACCGCACACCCGGCGTAATCAGCGGCCGTGTGGACGTATTCGATCCCGCAGGCAACCCCATGTCCGTCACGTTGAACAATGTCACCAGTTCCACTTTCCGATATTCCATTCCTGCCGGCGGCACGCTGCTGCTTGCGCCGCGCGACTTAAACGGACAATCTGCCCTCTAATTATTCAGGATTTTGCTCCGGCGGAGAGCTCCGGTTCCCACGGGCTGAATGCGATGCCCAGCTCCTTTCGGATCGAACTGTCGACCAGCGACGTCACGTTTTCATTGGTGAGAAGCCGCGGCGGAAAACCGGCAAACTCGTGCTTTCCTAGCCCCACCATCAGCTCCCAGGTGGCATGAAAGACGAGAACCGATGTTGCCAGCCAGGTTCCGAACTTGCTCGTCGATCCGAGCCCGTGCTCGATCTCGCCGTCGGAAGCCATAATCATGGGAGAAGTGTGGCCGAATTTGCTCCCGAAAAAGGCCTCCGCATCCCTCATCGCGGCGGTGTAAACCGTTGCGGGTTTGGCTTTGACGAGATCCCACATCGGAAAGATCGGAGCGATCGCTCTGGCCAATTCACTGGTCCGCACCTCACAGAGGGATTGCTGGCACCAGCGGAGAAAAGTGTAGTAATTCGTCGGGGTTCCCAGCAGTTGCTCCCATACCTCGCCCCTTTTGATGGCTTCAAAGTCCGGCGGTTTGGCGTCGAAGATTCCAGTCCTGTCGTATTGCAGCGGATTGGAAAGTCCCGCAGCGCCGGCAAGGTCGTCGAAGAACATGGGAAATCGGTGAGGCTTTGGCAGGAAACCAAGGCGCCGGCACTTGGGAACCGCCGCGGAGGCCCTTAGAAACCGTGCCGGAGGGTAAAGATCCCACCACTGGGGTTGCCTTTGGCCAGGCAGCACGTGGGGCGGGAGGGGTCCGTTCAGAGCGAAATCGATAACCGCGAGAGCAGTCGCCCAGGACTCGGGACGATCCGGGGGTAAGGCGGCCGCCGCGAAGAACTCCCACAGGGCATAACCGTAAGACGACTCCAGCGTCTGCCGCGCAGCGGTCCGGAAAATCTCTGGCTCGAAATTATCTCGCGGCGACACGTTACTCCTCGGTGCCACGTCCGGTTCCCTGCCTTCGTTGGCTGCCTGGCGCAGTTCGTTTTCAGCTCCTTCCAGCGTGAGCAGAAATCTTCTTTCAGAGAATAGGCTGCGCAAAAAACTTCGCTGGCCGCCGCCGCAGCCTCCAAAAGGTCTTTCGTGGTCAGTTCCCTACGTGAACAAGCGGTCGTACCAGACTATTCGCAAAAGATTGACGGGATCCGTGAGCGCGGCGCCGGGGATGGGGGGTGCGGAAGGTTCGTCTCAGGGTCGAGCGACAGAATCGGAACACCAGCCGCGCGCCTTATCAGAAGCTCTCGCTTCCGTTGCATCGGCAGAGCGCCAAGATCGCGGTATGTGTCAATCTCCTGTGAGTGCTTTAGCCACTGGCAGAATGCGCCGAAGGTGGTTCCCTGGAACTGACGCCAGTGGATGCCTTCGTGGATCAACGTGCCGATCGCACTATCTTCGGCGTGCTTTGGTTGACCGATTCCAATGCTGAGGAAGAGGGTTTCGGGCGTATAAAACGTCTGACCTCTTCCTGAGTATTCGATAACCCGAAAACCGACCATCAGCAAGGCCTCCCGACGGGCGGCAGTTCACGGT
>QHXD01000702.1 GCA_003223895.1 Acidobacteriota bacterium | reverse complement strand
CCACAGCCGTCTCCCGGACTTGGCGTTCATTACTGCCGGCCAAGAAGACCGGACACGCCTTTGGTCATGATTGCAAGTCCGTATTGCGTCTACCCGCCGGCGCACGGCGGTGCGAGACGTATGCACGAGTTGATCGAGCGGCTTTCGCAAGATTTCGACATCATTCTACTGAGCGACGAAGCCGAAAACTACTCGGATGCGAGCTTCAAATATTTCCAGAAGTGTCATCTAGTGAGTCTGATGAGCGGCAGACAAGCGAGCGCGGATCCCCATGGCCGCATCGACCGGATCCTCACCCACTCCCATTCTGTGCTGGCGGCCCAGCTTCGGGCGCTCATCCTGATGTATGACCCGGACATCGTTCAAATCGAATATGTCGAACTGGCGAAGTTCGTCGAGATGAGGGACAGCCGGCCCTGGATTCTGACACTGCACGATGTCCTCCTGGAAGAGGCCGGCGCCAGCGCACGCAAGGATGACGAATTCGAGCTGCAGTACATCAACCGGTTCGATGCGGTCATTGTGTGTAGTGCTGAGGATCGAGCCCTTCTGCGGCGGGATAACGTCCACATCGTGCACAACGGTGCAAACGTCACCACGCGCTACACGCCGTCGCCTGCCGATGCGCCGATTCTTTTTCTGGGGCCGTTTCGATATCCGCCCAATCTTGCCGGGATTATCGAGTTTCTCAATGAGGTCTACCCGTCGGTTCGAGCGAAGGTACCTGCTGCGCACCTATGCATTCTTGGAGGGGTCGATGCCCGTGTGATCGCGGCCCGGAGCGCATGTTTTGAGCAGCCCGGGATTACGGTCTTCGATTTTATTGAGGACGTGCATCCCTACCTTCAAAGTTGTTCGATCACCATCAATCCGGACAAGAGTGTTCGGGGAAGTTCGCTGAAAGTCATCGAATCGCTGGCGGCCGGGCGCGTCTGCGTGTCCACGCCGGACGGGGCGCGAGGGCTTATGGGGGCAAATATGCCCTCGCTGGTCATAGTGAATGAAAACGAATTTGTAGATGGCATTGTCAGGATGCTGACCGATGTTGAATACAGGCATCGATTAGAGGTCCCGACGGAGGCATTGCATCGATATTCATGGCAACAAGCATCGCAAGAACAGGCACGGATTTACACGTCGCTATTGCAGACTGGTTACTCCACTCGAACGTACGCATTCGCTCAGGAAGGCACGCAGGCGCAATAGCCGGATGGTTGAACGAACATGGTGAGCCGGAATTTGCGTATCCGGAAATCACCGGGTATTACCTGAGCTGGCTCGCGTTTGTCGCGAGTCTTCGGCAGGGGTTGGACGTGAGACCGGCAGCTACTGCGGCTGTCGAGTGGCTTGGTACGGTTACGAGTGCCGATCGCCCGCCTGCTACGCGGTATTATTTCGGTGATCGCGCGGATTGGCGTAACGCCGCCACGTTCACGTTCGATCTCGCCATGGTATGCCGCGGGCTACACGCGGTTCGACGGCTCGTTCCGGAGCACTCTCGAAGAGATGTGCTTCAGAAACTTCTCCGTCATGTGATGCCCGCCTCCGATGTGCTTCCCGTGTTTATCAATATGCAGCGCGAGCTGCCGGATCGCTGGTCGACAAGACCCGGGCCGTTTCAATTGAAAACTGCGGCGGCCCTCCTCTCAATTCAAGAGCATCCTGCTTTTTGGAAGATGTTTTATCGATGGAATGGCCGAGTGCTTGATGGACTCGATGCCGGCGAGCTTCATGCCGCCTTTTATGCGCTGGAGGGACTCGTGCAGTTCGGCGTCTCAGGCAAGCCTGAAGCCCTCCACGAGGCCACGGGTTGTTTCGAGGTGCTTTTTGGGTGTATTGATGATGCTCGGTCGGACGTCATCGCTCAGGGTTTAGGCCTTGGCTGCACCCTTAGATCTCTCGGTTTTCTCCGGACAAACCGGTGGAAC
>QHXD01000701.1 GCA_003223895.1 Acidobacteriota bacterium | reverse complement strand
CTTCAGTTTCGAAGGTCAGTTCGATGACCGGGTTGAACGCTCCGGTCCACGAGATAAATTGGTCGCAGTACGCCGAAGTGTGCGGTAACAGCAGCGCAAGCCGGATGGCGTCGACCAGCGTCGATTTCCCCAGATCATTAGGTCCATAGAAGACGTTGAGGCCGGGACCGAACTCGATCTCGGTGTCCCGTATCGCAGCGAGATTCGAAACTCGCAGGCAATGGAGTTTCATAAGCCACTTCCAGGGGCAGCGTTGTAGCTCTGCAGCAGTTTGTAAAGGTGTGCGAGCGCCCGAGTCGCCCTGGATTTTTCCGATTCGTCAGCCGCATCGGCAATAAGCCGGTCCAGTCGTGCAACCGTGTCCCTGAGCACGGGAGGCAGATCCTCAGGAAAGGCGTCGCCGGAACCGGGTTGCAGCCGCAGGTTGGAGGTATCCACAACGAGGACGCCCGCGCGGCCGTGCGTCGCATCGGTTCCCTCCAGGTCACGCAGAATCCGCTCGACCTCGCTTTCCTCAGAAAGGGACACCGTCATATCGAGATGCAGCCGGACCACATGCCGCTCCAGATCGGACATCGTCAACAGATTGCGCAGCTCGTTCACGTCGTGGCACCGCACATCGATCCATCGCCAGAACGCGACCGGCTCCGCATCCACGCGCGGCCGTCTTCCATGCCGAAATAACGCCACGATCGCCACCTGCCCGGCACCGGACTCGCCGAAGGTCGTAGCCTCAGGAGCTCCTGGATATACGGTGGGGACGGGCAGACTCTCGGTGACATCTCGAAAGGAATGCGTGTCGCCTATGGCGAGATAGTCCAGCCCGCGTTCGACGCCGGCATCTCGTTGAATGGGAAAATTTGTTTCGTAGCCATCCATGTCGAACGTCGAGCCATGAACACATCCGATGCGGACGCGTTCATCCCCGGGATCACCGGCTTTCGATCGGCACGGCCGCGCGTAAAGGACCGCGTCCGGCGCCAGCTCGTAGGTGAAGTCGTCGCGATCCACAACATGAACCCAGTGCGGAAGCGCCTGTCGAAAGGCATGGCCCGGCGCCCAGATGGACTCCGGCGTCAGCGGATCATGATTGCCGGGAACGAGGAAGACTGGAGGATGCTGGGCGCCACGTTCGCGGAATCTCTTTGCAAGCTCCTGCCAGAAATCGGACTCTGGCTCCGGATCATCGAATAGATCACCGGCGCAGAGGACTGCATTCACAGAGTGGCGTCGCGCAACGTCAAGAATTCGAGGGATCACGTCCATACGCGCGCGTGACAGCTTCTTTTGCGCTTCTTCCGGAAACGATGGGAAGCGGCGCCCGAGGTGCCAATCTGCGGTGTGCAACAGTCTCAGCACGACGTCTCCGGATTCGAGCGAGCGATCCGAAACGTCGCCTCGAACAGTGGAATTACGCTTGGCGGCTGGTACCTTAGTTCGTGGTATGTGTCCCTCCATTTTCGGTAAACCTCATCTTCCCTGGATTCCAGACCCTCAATGCGGTGTTTGAGGATTTCGTCTCGCGTGGCCAGTGACTGGATCTCCGATTCAACACGCTCACGATCGGAGGCCCCGACGACCTCATCGCGTCGAGCCATGGCGCTGCGCAGTTTGTCTGTAATGCTCGCTCGTTCGCGACGACAGACGAGCACTTTGTCTTGAACGAATCGCTCGAGCTGCCCGATCGCCTGTTCGAAGTGCTTCTGTTCGCCCTGTTCGATTTCGCGCTGATCGGTGAAAACAGCCTCATCCATCGCTTCCTCTAACGCCGCGTCCAGCCCTTCCCGGTCTGTGGTGGTTTCGGCTGCCTGACCATCGGCCGCCCGCAATCGAGCAAGCTGGGCAGCGAGCGACGGATCGAGAGGAGCGCCGTCGACCGCAGCGCCTGCGACCAGGCGTTCGACAGGCTCAAATCCCGCATATTTGACGAGAGCCATCCGGATGACGCCGGCCTTTCCGGCGAGCGCAGCAAGGGCGGGAGAAGCGTCTGGCGGCAACTGAAGCGCGATGGACCCGCCCTGCCACCTTCGTGCATTCGCGATCGCAGCGCGAACCAATGGATGGACCAGGTTCAGCGGTTCGGCGTCGCTTAGACCCCGCGCGTCTCCGGTCGCGAAACGGCGGCCTTCCCCGACTTCCGCGGGCAACTCGGCGCCGGGCGCGACCTCGAAGACAACACGGCCGTCCTGCTCGAAACGACGATATGCCACGCCGCGCGCCGCAAGATAGCCGTCCACAAGGTTGGCGACGTCCCGATCCAGTTCGACAAGCCCACGGGGCAGGTGCTCGCGAAGGCTCCTGAACACCCTGCGAACGTTTTCGTCGAAACGCGACTCGATGATCTGCGAGGTCCGCACATATTCCTTCTCGTACGCATCCCGTCGCTCGGAAATCTTATCCCTCAGTGCGGCGATCTCGCTGGCGACCTCATCAAGCGTGCGCGAGCGGCTGTAAATGTTGCGAAGGTCCGTCTCAATTTCGACCGATAAGGCGGATACCACGATCTCAGGCGTTTCTGTCTTCGGTTCGTGAAGGATCGCATCTGTCGCATCCAGCACTCTGCCGAAAAGATCCAGCTTCTCACTCAGGATCTCAAAAGTAAGCCGGTGCGCATCGTTGTCGCTCGCGATGAAATTCACCACGGTCACATCCCGCTGTTGGCTGTAGCGGTGGCAGCGCCCGATACGCTGTTCGATGCGCTGCGGGTTCCAGGGCAGATCGTAGTTGATGACCGTTTCGCAGAATTGAAGGTTCAACCCCTTTGCGCCGGCCTCGGTGCAGACGAGAACCCTGGAACGGGTGCGAAACTCGTGCACGAGCGCAAGCCGCACGGCAACCTCGCGGCTCGGCCTCGCGCCAGGCGGAAAACGCCCGCCTTCTTCCTGCTGCCATCTGGCGTGCGCTTGCCGGGCACGCTCGTGTTCGTTCACTCCGCGGAAGAGAGTAATGTCCTCGTCGTGTAGTCCGATGTCTCGGAGCAGTCTTCGCAGGTACTCCTGGGTCGTGATCGACTCGGTGAACACCACGGCTTTGCCGCTGCCCTGGCCTTCCTTACCGCGTTCGAGAACCAGACGAACCGCATCCTGAAATTTCCGCGCCTTGGCATCGTCCGGAAGGGATTTGGCTCGCGCGATGAAACGTTCAACGAGCGCCAATTCACCGGCGAGGGTTGCATTGTCGACTGCGGGAACAGGTTCTTCAGGGGCGTCTTCAAGCTCGTCCTCATCCTCGAGGTCGTGGTAAACATCGATAACCGCCTCGTCCGAGCGCAACCCCTGCTGTAGACGGCGGAGGCGCATCGCGACGTTCTCCAGACTCGCTGCGAGAGCCGGTATCGATGAGGCCATCCGCCGGTGAAATCCGATAAGCAGCAGGCGTCTTTGCCGGCCGGCGAATGCATACAGTGAAGGCTGGAGAAGGTATTCGGTTACGTCGTCGTAAAGCGACCGTTCGTCGTCGCTCATCGCGTACTGGTACAACCGGCAACGCCGGTGGGTGAAGGGTCGATCGAGGAATTCCTGGGCCTGGCGGCGAAGAGTTCTTTGCAGGACCATTGCGAGCCTGCGTTGAAGCTCGAACTCCTGGCCGGGGACTAGTGTTCTATCGTCCTCGGCGCAAAATACTTTGCGAAACGTCGCAATATCGCCGAGCAGCGTGCCCGTCGGCTCGACGTACTGGACCAGACCCCACAATTCGGCCAGCGAGTTCTGCATCGGGGTTGCCGTGAGCAGCATCACCGGCGACGAACGCAGGAAGCCTTTAACACGGTGAGCCATCAGCGCCTCGTCCGAACTTTCGTCGTAGATGCCGTCGCGCCCATACCTCTTGTGCA
>QHXD01000700.1:7684-8480 GCA_003223895.1 Acidobacteriota bacterium | reverse complement strand
TCGTGGACCCAGTGGGACAAGCTTTTTGAAGGTGGCCGCGGTCCGCACGCGGTCAAGATCAGCCCGTATGATCCCGAGAGAGCCGTGTGGGTCGTCGACGACATGCGGCAGCAGGTCTTCAAGTTCAGCAACGACGGAAAGAAGCTCCTGATGACCTTGGGCGTGGCGGGCGTGGCCGGCAATGATGACAAGCATTTCGGCCGGCCCACGGACATCGCCTGGCTTCCCGACGGCACCTTCTTCATCAGCGACGGCTACACGAACACGCGCGTCGTCAAGTTCGACAGGAATGGAAAGTTCCTCCTGACGTGGGGAACACCGGGCACCGGCCCCAGCCAATTCGACACGGTGCACTCGGTGGCGATCGATAAGAACCGGCGCCTCTATGTTTCCGATCGAGGGCACAGCCGCATCCAGGTGTTCGACGAAAATGGGAAGTTCCTCGACATGTGGCCGAACATCCGGCAGCCGTATCACATCGAAATGTCTCCCGACCAGTTCTTGTGGATTGCCGACGGCGTCACCAACAAGTTTCTGAAATACGATCTGACCGGGAAACTGCTTTATTCGTGGGGAACTTACGGGACGTTCCCGGGCGCATTCTGGGGCGTGCACCAGTTCTCGGTGGACTCGGATGGAAATCTCTACGCCGCCGAGACGTTCGGGGGTCGTACCCAGAAGTTCCGCCCGGCACGGGGGGCGGATCGCGCGAAGTTGATCACGCCGGTGCCGCTGATGGGAAGAGGGACGAACTAAGTTTTACTTCGGCTATGCGTTCGAGGGATTGCCGCACTAT
>QHXD01000700.1:7117-7613 GCA_003223895.1 Acidobacteriota bacterium | reverse complement strand
CAGCCGCCGGAACCCGCGGCAGTGCTGAATACCTCCTGTATCACCTGTCATGGAGACAGGACGCGATCGGGCGGCTTATCCCTTGAGGGAGCCGATCTCGGTGATATTCCCAAGGGGGCGGAGACCTGGGAAAAGGTCATCCGAAAAGTTCGGGCGGGAATGATGCCTCCGCCAACTGCTCGGCGGCCTCCCGCGGAGCAGTTGGCGGCGCTCGCCGGATATCTCGAAACTTCCCTCGACCGTGCGGCGGCTGTCAGGCCGCGTCCGGGACGCACGGCCATGCATCGGCTGAATCGAGCCGAATATGCCAATGCCATCCGGGATCTTCTTGCGTTAGATGTGGACGTGGCCGCTCTGCTGCCTCCAGACGACGAGAGCAGCGGCTTTGACAACATTGCGGACGTCCTGACCGTCTCGCCGTCCCTCATGGAGCGTTATTTGTCGGCGTCGTGGAATATCAGCCGCATGGCCGTCGGCAACCTTAATATAGCGCCCG
>QHXD01000700.1:5157-7100 GCA_003223895.1 Acidobacteriota bacterium | reverse complement strand
GACCAGCACATCGACGGACTGCCGCCGGGAACGCGCGGCGGAATTCTCGCTAAACACAATTTTCCTCTCGACGGCGAATACAACATCAAGGTGCGGTTGTGGCGAAACACGTTCGACCTGATGCGAGGCATGGAAGACCGGCACGATATCGAAGTCGCGATGGATGGAGTCCGCTTGACGCTGGTGACTGCCGGAGGCCGCGAGGATTTTCTGAAGATGGCGGAAAACCCGGGGACGTTCGGAACGGACCTCGACCAGCGTCTCGCGATCAAGATCCCCGTGAAGGCGGGAACCCACACCATCTGGGCGACGACTGTGTTGAGAAGCCACGCCGCGCGAGACGATATGATCAAGCCCTTCATCAGGACCACCATCGATGGGCTCGACATCATGGGCGATCCTTCAATAGACCGCGTCACCATCGAAGGGCCATTCGCAGCGACCGGCTCCGGAGACACGCCCTCCCGCCGAAAGATATTCGTCTGCAGGCCCGCGGCGCCCGCAGACGAATCGGCCTGCGCCGGCAAAATCCTTTCGACGCTCGGCCGGCTTGCTTACCGCAGGCCGGTGGACAAAGCGACGCTCGACACATTGATGGAGTTCTACGCGCGAGGCCGCGCAGGAAAGGGCAGCTTCGACAACGTAATCGAATCGGCGCTCCAGTTCATTCTGGCGAGTCCGGAGTTCTTAATCCGGTTTGAAGCCGATCCTTCGAACCTTGCGCCGAACGCGGTTTATCGTCTTGACGACATAGCGCTCGCTTCGCGTCTTTCGTTCTTCCTGTGGAGCAGCATTCCGGACGACCAGCTCCTGACGCTTGCCGCGCAGGGCAAATTGAAAGATCCGGCCGTGCTGGAACAGCAGGTCAGGCGAATGCTGGCGGACGGACGATCCAGGTCGCTGATAGCCAACTTCGCGGAGCAATGGCTTCACCTGCGCAATCTCAAGAACTCCGGCCCGGATCTGCAAGCGTTTCCCGATTTCGATGACAATCTGCGCCAGGCGATGAAAGAAGAGACCACGCTGTTCTTCGACAGTATCATGCGCGAGGATCGCAGCGTTGTGGACCTGCTGAATGCGGACTACACGTTTGTCAACGAGCGGCTGGCGCGGCATTATGGAATTCCCAATGTTTATGGAAGTGAGTTCCGCCGCGTCAAGGTTCCGAGCGAGGCGCGCCGCGGCCTTCTCGGGCAGGGCAGCATTCTGACGGTGACGTCGTATCCGAATCGCACTTCGCCGGTTGAACGAGGCAAGTGGATTCTGACGAATCTGCTCGGCGTTCCTCCGCAGCCGCCTCCGCCGAATGTGCCGCCTTTACAGGAAAGTTCGGCCGACGGCAAAGTTCTTTCCCTCAGGGAGCGAATGGAGCAACACCGGGCGAATCCGGTTTGCGCGGGCTGTCACCGGCTGATGGACCCTATCGGCTTCGCGCTTGAAAACTTCGATGGTGTCGGCCACTGGAGAACCAACGAAGATGGCGCCAAAATCGATCCTTCGGGGACATTATTTAATGGTGCTACTCTGGATGGCGCCGCGGGGCTTCGCCAGGCCCTGGCCGCGCAGCCGGTAGTCTTCGTCGGAGTGATGACGGAAAAGATGCTGACCTATGCGGTTGGCCGCGGGATCGAATACTACGATATGCCGGCCGTACGAAAGGTCGTGCAGGACGCCAGAAACAAGGATTTCCGGTTCTCATCGATAGTGCTGGGAATCGTCAGGAGTACGCCGTTTCAGATGAAGGAGGCTAAGTGAGCTTCATTACGAAAAAGCACCTTTCGCGCCGGACGTTTATTCGCGGCATGGGAGTAGGCCTGTCACTGCCGCTGCTGGAATCCATGGTGCCGGCCCAGACACCGCTCGCGAAAACCGCCGCCAATCCTCAGATTCGTCTCGGGCTCTGCTTCATGCCTCACGGCGCGGTGATGGCACAGTGGACACCT
>QHXD01000700.1:3053-5150 GCA_003223895.1 Acidobacteriota bacterium | reverse complement strand
TCTCTCCCGTATTGGCGCCTCTCGAACCTCACAGAGATCGCGTCGTCGTCATCAGTAATCTTGCTCATCAGATGGCCGGGCCTCAGGGGCCGGGCGACAACGGCGGCGACCACACGCGTTGCCCCGCGGTTTATCTGAATGGCGTTCATCCGAAGCGCACCGATGGGGCGGACATCCGCGCGGGTGCAACCATCGATCAAATTGCGGCGCAGAAAATCGGTCAGGACACGTTGCTGCCGTCGCTGGAACTGGCGATTGAGGACTACAGCGGATTGGTTGGATCCTGCGACGTGGGTTTCAGCTGCACCTACATGAATACCATCTCCTGGCGGACACCAACGACGCCCATGCCCATGGAAATCAATCCACGTGTCGTTTTTGACCGCATGTTCGGCGATGGCGCAACCGCCGAAGAGCGGCTTCGCCGTATTGAAAGCCAGCGCAGCATTCTCGATGCGGTCACCGGCCAGATCCGGCGTTTGCAAGGCGGACTCGGCACGAACGATCGCAATCGCGTGGCCGAGTACCTGGATACGGTGCGGGAAATCGAACGCCGCATCCAGCTCTCGGAGAAGCAAAGCAAGTCGAATCTCGACGTGCCGGTCTCGCCGAGCGGAATTCCCGACGAGTGGGAAGAACATATGAAGTTGATGCTCGACCTGATGACCGTGGCGTTTCAGGCGGACATCACACGCATCTCGACATTCATGATGGCTCGAGAGGTCAGCTACCGTACTTTCCCGAAGATCGGCATTTCCGAGGCTTTTCATCCCGCGTCGCATCATCAGAACAATGCGGCCCGGCTGGAAGCTTTGACCAGGATCAATACGTACCACGTCACTTTCCTGGCCTACCTGCTGGAGCGGTTGAAGAACGCGCCGGACGGCGACGGCAGTCTGCTCGATCATTCGCTGATCCTTTACGGTGGCGCGATGAGCAACAGCAACGTTCATAATCACTCGCCATTGCCGGTCCTTGTGGCTGGTGGCGCAGCGGGCAGAATGAAGGGCGGCCGTCACCTTAAGTATCCGGAGAACACGCCCATGGCGAATCTGCTTATGACCATTTTGGAGAAGGCCGGGATTCCGCAGGAAAGCGTTGGCGACAGCACAGGCTTTCTGTCGGAAGTCTAGTCGAGAGGATGCACGCATGAGAACGCGATGGAATCGATCATGGTTGACCGTTTTGCTCTGCATTGTTCTCCAGGGAACCACGTATGCCGCCGCAGGCCCAGAGGCCGCGGACGCGGCCCAGCGAAAGGATAGGGACGTGCTGCGGGCGCTCGTCAAACAACGCGCCGACGTGAATGCCGCGCAACCGGATGGCACAACGGCGCTTCACTGGGCAGCCCATTGGAACGACGCCGAGCTTGTGGACCTGCTGCTTCGCGCCGGCGCGAACGCCAAAGCCGTCAACCGCTATGGTGCGACATCGCTGTCCGAAGCGGCCGCTTCGGGAAGCGGGGCAATGATCGAGGCTTTACTGCGGGCGGGCGCCGATCCGAAGACCTTGACGACGCGCGACGGCGAAACCGTGCTCATGACCGCCGCTCGTGCCGGCAACGTCGACGCCGTAAGGATCCTGTTGGACCGCGGCGCGGATGTCAACGCCCGGGAGACCTACAAAGGACAAACAGCTCTCATGTGGGCGGCCTCGGAGCGCCATCCTGAGATCGTGAAACTTCTGCTGGAACATGGCGCCGATTGGAAGGTCCGCTCGTTCGATCGGGAAACAAAGGTGCCGCGGCTGAGCGCGGCCTCGTCCATTTCACCGATTGCTCGAGGCGGATTCACCGCTCTCTCGTTCTCTGCGCGTGAAGGAGACATCGAATCCGCACGTGTCATGCTCGACGGGGGAGTCGATATCAATTACGGCGATGTGGATAACACCAGCGCCCTGATCGTCTCCATCATGAACAAGCAATATACGTTCGCCAAATTCCTGATCGATCGCGGCGCCGATATCAACGTCGCAGGGGGGTATGGGCGAACCGCCTTGTACGCCATCGTCGATATTAGAAATGAAGATTGGTCCACGTTGCCGAACCGGAAGGCCGAGGATCCGTTGCCGAGCCTGGAGATCGTAAAGCAGTTACTC
>QHXD01000700.1:0-2899 GCA_003223895.1 Acidobacteriota bacterium | reverse complement strand
ACGGCCTTGATGTTGGCGGCCGGCGTCGGCTATCGGGACAAAAACACGACCGGCAGTGAGAACGATGCTCTCGAAGCCCTGAAAGTCAGCCTCGAGACAGGACTCGATCTCAATCAGGCGAACACAAAGGGCGAGACCGCGCTGCATGGGGCCGCTTCCAGAGGCGCGGACACCATCGTTCAGTTTCTCGTGGAGCATGGCGCGGCTCTCAATGCGAAAACCAACCAGGGACACACGCCATTGGATATCGCTATGGGCAAAGCAAGTCTGGCGCAGCTTCCAGTTCCCCACGACAGCACTGTCGCTCTGCTGCGGAAGCTCGGTGCCCTTGAAGGGTCGGCCGTCAAGTAGCCCAAAGGTTCCCTCGTGCTCCCCGGCCGCGTAGCGGCGTAAGAGTGTAGCCATGGCTGAAAGCTGTGGTATTTTGTGAGGCTGGTTCTTTCGCCAACCTGACCCTTCGTTGTGCGAGCGGTCATGCACGCGAAAGGTGAGTTCTTGCTTCCAAACTCCCCACAAATGGCCAATCTCCAGACCACGGCTTTCAGCCGTGGCTACACTCTAACGCCGCTACGCGGCTTTCAGAACAGCAGCTTCAGTGCGAACTGGAGCTGCCGCGAGCTTGTAGCCGTATTTGTAATGGCGCCGGCCGACTCGCTGTAGCTGTAGTTGGAGCTGTTACCCTGGAAGACCACCTGATTCGGGAACGCGAAATTAACGTGATTCAAAACATTGAATGCTTCCGCGCGGAACTGCAAAGTCACGCTTTCCCGGATCGGGATCCTCTTAAACAGGGACGTGTCGACATTGAACAGGCCCGGGCCGCGGTACGTACTGCGTCCCGCGTTCCCGAAGGTACCGGCAATCGGCATCGAGAAAGCGCGGGGGTCGAACCAGTGATCCGCGGTCCCCAGGATCACTGGCCCTTTGAAGTTTGGATTCCTGTCGGCTATATCGGTGGGTTGCGTCCCCTCGCCGGTGCCGGAATTATTGAAACCAATCAGTGGCGTGAAAGGAAATCCGGTCTGAGCTGTGGTGATCCCATTCCATTGCCAGCCCCCAATCAAACGGTTCACCCACCCGCTGGCACCGCTGCCAAAGCGCTGCCCGCTCCCGAACGGCAACTGATAGCTGAAGTTCGTGTTGAACTGGTGCGCGGGATTGTAGGCGGCGACTCCTTTGTTCAGGCGGCGATTGTAAGGACTGACAAGGTTCGTCGGCTCATTTTCCCCTGACGGCGCCAGGATAGCGGAGTTCAAATCCAGTCCCTTCGAGAAGCTGTAATTCACTTTGAACGTCAGCCCGCGCGTCGCGCGCTTGAGCACCGACACATTCATCGCATGATAGCTGGCGGTCCCCCAACCGAACCATGACTGCGTGTAGGACACGTAGGGATTCGGCCGCGTTCCCGGCGCCATATAAAGAGTGCCTTGCGGCACTGTGTACCTGGTTGCCAGGAGCGTTGGATCGGTTGGCAGAGCCAGAACGCCGCCGCTTCGGCATCCCTGTGGGCTCTGACACACCGCGGGCGGGGCCGTATTGGTATCCAGTGTGAGATTGGTGTGGTAAGACTGGCTGCCGACGTAGCCGACCGAAAGCATCAGGTCTTTGGCAAGCTGGCGTTCCACGGTCAGGTCCCATATCTGGACAGTGGGGGTGAACATGTTCGGATCGAAAGCCGTGGGTTGATAAATCGAACAGGGTTGAGGGATCCCTGGGCCGCAAGTGGGCGGCAGCGGGGCATCCTTCTTGAGCGGAAGGAGAGGAAGGAACCCGGTCGCCGGACTCACCGGCAGCGACTCGCGAGCAGCGTACGGTGGCATACCGGCCTGTGCCCGGATGCCGAGGTTATCGATCAGATCGTTGTGGATTCCAAAGGCGGCGCGCACCGCCCAGGTTCCCGTGCCTGTCGGATCCCAGGCCAGACCCACCCGCGGCTGCAACAGCAGCTTGGCGTGGTTCTGGTCGATGCAGGATTTGCCCACGATCGGATTGGTCTGGATCACAAAGCCGGGGTCGTACCTGTAGTTCGAACACCGGCCCACGCCTTCGTTCCACCCGTTGGTCATCTCGTGTCTCAACCCGAGGCGCAGGGTGAAATTCGACCGCAGCTTCATGTCATCCTGGACATACCAGGCGCCTTCCGTGGAGCGGAAGCCCAGCGTAGGTGCATTCCGCGTCAAAATAGCGTTGTTAGGCTGATCCCGGAGAAATGCCAATATAGTCGGATAGGCGACGTTTGCTGCCGATGACAATGCCACGCCAGACAGGTTTTGTTGCACCTTCATGAGCCAGCCTCCCATGCTCCAGGAGTGCTTGCCTTTGATGAAGCGCAGGTCATCCGAGTAAGTAAAGTAATTCCTCACGCCCCAATACGGGTTATTGCCGGGCACACCCGCGATCGCGGACGCGGCGGCCGCGCTGATCCCGCCGCCAATGACAACGGTGCCGGGATTACCTCCCTCGAGAAACACGACGTCTTTGGACATAGGTACGGCAGGAGCGTTGACACTGTCCGCATAGGTCCCGGCGTACCCCAACGTCGCAATATTCACCAGACTGGAGGAAAAAACATGCGTTTCTTTCAAGCTGAGTGTTTTGGCGATGTAGTCGGCGACAGTTTGGAAATTCGGGTCGCCCCCGCCGCCTCCTCCCCACGGGTTGATTCTGAGACCATTGTCAACCGTGAGGTTTGCATAGAACGAATCCTTGCTGGAGATGACGTGGTCAAAGCGGGCGATGCCAAGATTTTCCCCGATCTTCTGCGGCGGATTCGTGTAGGAGATCGCGCTGCCGTCGGGACGGTCGGGGGTGCTGGGCGCCGGCCAGAAGGCGTTCGCATACTTGAGCATCTCCGGCTTCAGACCCGGAACCGGAGCACACGCGCCGGCAGCGTCAGGGA
>QHXD01000699.1 GCA_003223895.1 Acidobacteriota bacterium | reverse complement strand
AGCTCTTGACTCGCCTAACTCCCTACAACGCAGGCGATGCCCATCACGAGCAGAACGCAGGCAAGAATGCGGCGCATGAGAACTTCCGGCAGCCTCGCGCTGAGGGTGCTGCCGAAATAGATTCCTGGAATCGAGCCGGCCAACAGGCCAAGCAGGAGACGATAATCGATGTTGCCGAGCTGCAGGTGTCCAAGTCCGGCCACTGTCACGAGAGGTATGGCGTGTGCCAGATCCGTACCGACGATCGCTGCCGGCTTCAACGCCGGATAAAGCAGCATGAGTGCGGCTACGCCGATGGCTCCTGCCCCAACCGAAGTCAGCGTGACCAGAACTCCCAAGACGACGCCGACGAGTACTGCCACCCGAGCAGAACCGGCTTCGCCCAGGGCGTAACGTCCCTGGCTGGCAGCAAGGATCCGTTTTCGTAACAGGACCGCTGCCGCCGTGGCCACCAACGAGACACCCAGCACCGGAAGAACAATGCCATCCAACGGCTTTCCACCGGCTTTGATGTATCCCATCGCAATGATTGTCGCTATCGAGGCCGGAAGACTACCAGCCGCCAGGGTTCCCACGATCCGCCAATTCACATTCCCGCGAGCGCTGTGAGCAGTGACGCCCACGATCTTTGTCAAAGAAGCGAACAACAAGTCCGTGCCTACCGCGAGCTCCACCGGGACCTTGAAGACGAAAACCAGAATCGGCGTCATCAGCGAACCACCACCGACACCCGTAAGACCTACCACGAGACCTACGATCAAACCCACTATCGGATATAGAGACTGCAAGCTCACCGGTGCTCCTTCGGAACAGCAGAGTATTGATTCCACGGACGTTAACTACAGTCCATGGGCATTTATAGACTAAGTTGATGAGTTAAATCAACTATAAACCTTTGTGGCCGGAATATTTCGGATCATCCTCGGCGGGGATTTGGCAACATTCTCGAATTCCAGGTTTGATATTCGGAGCGGATCTTCTCAAAAACTTCGGGCTGCCTGCCCTTTAATTCATTCTTTTCACCGGGATCTACTGACAGGTCGAAAAGATGTTCGTTTCGACCCTCCCGCAAGTACTTCCACTTACCCGTCCGGGCGGCGTCCTGAATGACGATTCTCCAGAAGAGCGTTCGGTCGTAGGCCGGCTTGTTTCCGGTGAGGACCGGCATGAGATCCTGACCATCGAGGGGGTAATCGGGATCGGGTTTGCTTCCGGTAACGGCCAGGATCGTCGCAGTCCAGTCCAGGGTCGTGGCTGCCTGATTCGTTACTTTTCCGGCGGGTACCACGCCGGGCCAGCGCACGATGGCCGGCACTCGAATCCCACCTTCCCAGAGGTTGAACTTCTGAAACGAGAAAGGCCAGTTGAAGGAATACCGCTCGCCGCCATTGTCGCTGGTGAAGATCACCAGAGTGTTTCGATCCAGTTTGGCCGTGGAAAGCGCCTTGAGCACGCGGCCGATGCCTGCGTCCATGCTCTTCATCATCTCCGCATAGGTGCCAAGCGACCCTCCATCCGTCATCGGCCGATGACTATGGTCGATCGACTTGTCGTTCGGCCCTTCCCAGGGCCAATGCGGAGCGTTGTAGTGCAGGCTCAGATAAAACGGGCGAGTCCTTTTTCGACTGATGAAGCGAACGGCACGCTCAGTAAAGAGATCCGTGAGGTAGCCTTCTTCACGCGATGGCTCCAGGTTTTCAAACAAGTCGAACCGGCCGGCGTTGTTGTTGTGCGTGAAGTAGTCGGCGGAGCTTCCATTGATTCCGAAGAACTCGTCGAAACCATGCCGATTTGGCCCAAATTCCCTCAGGTTGCCCAGGTGCCACTTACCGATCAATGCGGTTTCGTAACCATTCCCTTTGAGCGACGTCGCAATGGTCGGATGCTCGGGCGGAATTCCAACCTGCATGTTCGCATCCGATAATGGTTCTTCCAATCCAATCGGCAGCCGCTGCGGATAGCGTCCTGTGATGAATGCGGTTCGCGTTGGTGTGCACACCGGCGCGGCAGCGTAAGCATCTGTAAATTTCAAACCCTGCTTTGCCAGATTGTCGAGCACCGGGGTCTTGTAGTCCGGACGGCCATAGCCGCTGAGGTCGCCGTACCCAAGATCGTCTGCAAGGATGAAAAGAATGTTGGGTTTCTGCTCCTGAGCTACCCCTTTGCCGGATAGCGCCGCTCCGGCCAGAGCCGCACCCATGAATTCCCGCCGGGTGACCCTTTTTTGTGATTTCGCCATAGTGGCCGGATTCTAGCACTAATGTTCATTTGCCGGACTGCCGATACCGGGTACAGGCAGGAGGAGTGATGTCGAAATTCAAAGAGGGACCTCTCGTCTTGATGCTTCGTGACGGTGAGGTCGAACAATTCAATGCTTCGACGCGCAAGACCGAAACCCTGGACTTGTCCAACGCGAATCTTCGAGGCGCGGACTTGCGCCACGTGGACTTGCACAAGGCGGATTTGCGCGGCGCTTACTGCCATTCAGCGGACCTTCGCGGAGTGGATCTGTCCCAGGCAAACCTCGAAGGCGCGAGCTTTCATCGGGCGCGAGTTTCCGGAGCTTACTTTCCTGCGAACGTGCCTGGAGAAGAGATCAAGATGTCACTGGAGCTCGGCACTCGCATCCGCTGCCGTCCCGCCTGATAACCCCTTAATCCTTTCCCGGCCAAACTCTGTCGGAAAGTTTGTGTCTTTTAGTGTTTAATTCCACTCGTAGGACTATGAACCCACTTTTATGACGAAGAAATTCATCTGGATCGGCTTCTTCGTTGGCTCGACAATCGGCAACCTGCTGCCGACACTCTGGGGCGGAGACTTGACTACCGCTGGAGCCAACCGTTGTAGATCCACTCAAACCGGCCCGACGGGCGAAAGTTTGAACGAGACCGTTCCGCTCCACGCCACGAGTTCAGCGCTGCACGTGCACGCCAACCAACCCGGCTGTCCTGCTGCGCCACGGACCATGGCGACATGCCAGGTCAGGCCGCACTCACAACACACAACGACGGGAAAGCTCTGGCCATCCATAATTCCTGGCTGCGCCCTATCGGGCTTGCATTCGCAGCCGCTCATGAGACCTCCAGAAGCTATTACCCGTGAAATGGCCAGCTGATGTGGATGGGCGTATCGATTACGGGGCGTTCCAGCGCTATTGGGCATACTCCCAGGGGCAGCACGGTTTCGCCTCCGCTCGGCGCTATTTTCCGTTCCAGTTCTTCGATGTTAAGTTGTATTTCGATGGACGGGTTCACGACATTGTCCTCCTTGAAAGTGGGCATTCAGTCCGTTGAATGCGGCTTCCTTATACACAAAGGACATAGCCCGGTACAATAAAAATATGGCCCTGATTGGAGCAAACGAATTAAAGAAAAAGATGCTGATCGAGGTTGATGGTCAGCCTTACAACGTCCTCGATGTCTTCTTCGCGACACCCACAGCGCGGGGCGCGAGCACGATGGTACGAACGCGCTTGAAGAACCTGCTCAACGGTTCGGTTCTGGAAAAGACCTTCCGGACGAGCGAGAAGTTTGCCGAACCGGACGTCCAGCTCTCGGCGGTTTCCTTCCTGTACCAGGATTCGGACGGCTTCCACTTCATGGATCAGTCCACTTATGAACAATTTACGCTTTCTGAAGGTAGCATCGGCGACGATCGCTGGTACCTCAAGGAAGGGCTGATTCTCGATATCTTCACGTACAACGGACAGGCGGTTTCGCTGCAGTTGCCCCAATACGTCGAACTGGCCATCGCCTCCACCGAGCCTGGTCTCCGCGGTGACACGGCCGCCGGGGGTGCCACGAAGGTTGCAAAGCTGGAAACGGGCCTGGAGGTCCGCGTGGCATTGTTCATGAAGGAAGGCGAGGTCGTGCGGGTGAACACCCAAACCGGAGAGGTGGCGGGCCGAGCGTGAATGTTGACGTTCGTTATAGAATCTGCGCACTATGCCGCTGATCATAAAGTCGCGCCTTGTGTCACAGGTGGTAGTGCTCGATTTGATCGGCCGCCTGTGGATTCTCGATCTGCCGCTCCGCGACAAAATAGGCGGGCTTTTGAATGAAGGCCACCGTCACTTTGTCGTGAATCTGTCCGGTGTGAACTACATCGACAGCTCCGGGTTGGGCCAGCTCGTCTCGATCTGGACGTCGATTAAGAATCGCAGTGGCCACATGACGCTGCTCAATCCCACGAAACGAGTCGGGAAACTCCTCCAAATAACAAAACTGAACACAATCTTTGAAGTCCTCGAAGTGGAACCCGAAGCAGTCAAGCGGGCCGGCGGAAGCTCGACTTAGTCTGTAAATAGCCGCGAATTCTCGTAATCCGCGGCTGGAAATCTTCTTTCCACTCGAAGTGGTGAGAAATCCGGGTTACAGGCAGGCTAGCCGCTCTACTGAACCAGGAGGAATCCGTGCGCTGCAGCCCCTGACCCATAGGAGCCGACGATATCACCGCGATTATTGATTCCCGTGGCTTCCGTGAAGCTTGCGCCGGGTACGTCGACCGTGGTGAAGGCCTCCTCGTGCAGGATGAAGCCGTGGAATGTCCCGACACAAGCGTGACCGCGATAGGAGCCGACGATGTCACCGTGATCATTGATCCCAGCGGGCCCCGTAAAGCCTTCAAACAGGCCCGCGCA
>QHXD01000696.1 GCA_003223895.1 Acidobacteriota bacterium | reverse complement strand
CAGGAAAGTCTGATCGCACCGCCGCGGCTCGAGGATTGGAATCGAATGAATCGAACCTTCGATGCCATTGCCGGGAGTTATGCTGAAAACGTTACGGACACCAGCGGCGAAGAGCCCGAGCGCCTCGCCGGACGACGCGTTTCGCCTCGATACTTCGATGTGTTCAACACGAAGACCGTAATCGGCAGAACCTTCACTGCCGACGAAGAAGTCTTCGGAGGTCCGCCAGCCGCTGTCATCAGTTACGACTTCTGGGAATGACGATTCCATCGCGATCCCGGCACGGTCGGCAAGAGACTCATCCTCAAAGACAGGCCTTTCACGATTGTGTTCTGGCGCATGGCGGCCGTGGCGTCTCCGGCGATCGGCAGAACTGGCAGCGGGTGCTCGTGACGGCACAGATCGCCTTGACGCTGATGCTGCTGGCGAGCACGGGACTGATGCTTCGAAGCTATTACAACCTCGCGAGGGTCGAGGTTGGCTTCGATCCATCGCAGTCGGTCACGTTCCACGTTGGCGCTGCATGGGACGAAGACCGGAAGCGAGTCGGCGAACTGCAAAAGGATTTAATCGAAAAATTTCAAGCGCTGCCCGGCGTGACGGCCGCCGGATTTGCCAACTTCCTGCCTGCGTCTCAAGCGACGCTGCGTTATCAGATGGAACTGGAAGGCATCGCGCGGATCGAAGAGAGCGGGAAAATCAATGTCGGAGAACGAAGCATCAGCGGCGGCTACCTGAGCGCCATTGGCGCACCTCTGTTAGCCGGCACGTGGTGTCCGGAACTCAAAGCGATCGATACGAAGTCTCCGAAAGCGCTTGTGAATCGCCGCCTGGTCGAGATGTATGCCAATGGCCGGAACGTCGTGGGCCGGCACTTCCGGTTCGCCGACTTCCCGCCCAATTATCCACCGATTGAAATCGTCGGTGTCGTTGGCGATGTGCGTGAAGACAGTGTGAGCGCTGCGCCGGTGGCATACGTTTATTGGTGCATCATGGCTGGAGGGTGGCCCGATCCGGACTACGTCGTCAGAACCCGTGGAAATCCTCGCGCGCTACTGGCTCAAATTCGATCCGTTGTTCATGACGCCGAACCCACGCGCGCCGTCTTTGGAGCTCAGCCGTTGCAGAATGCTATCGATGCATCCTGGGAACAAACTCGGCTGAATACGGAACTCGTCACGGTATTTGGGGCTGCCGCCCTGGGTTTGGCTTCAATCGGCCTTTATGGTCTGGTCACTCTTACTGTGACGTCCCACAGCCGCGAAATTGGAATTCGCATGGCACTCGGCGCCGCACCCGGCCGCATTGTCAATGAAGTTGCCTCTGGAATCGCGCGTCTCCTGATGATCGGCATCGCTGTCGGGATCGTGCTTACTCTGGTGTTCCAGGGCGTGTTGCGCACCGTCGTATTCGAAGTGAGCCCAACCGATCTCGTCACTTTGGTCTGTGCCGTCCTTTTGATATTCGCAACGGCAGGGGCCGCCGCCCTGGTCCCCGCCCGCCGGGCGGCAAGGATCGATCCCGCCACGGTTATCGGAACCCAGCTGTAGAGAGACCGTTGGGTTGCGCAATACTCCGGCGCATCTGCGAAGCTGTGAATGAATTCGCAAGAGGGTATTCCCCTCCTCAAGGAGGAGGGGTGGACGCACCATTAAGAAGAAGTTCCCGTTCCGAAATGGTGCGGCCGGGGTGGTCAGTTCGGCGAAAAACGACTGCGCGCCGGTCTGACCACCCCGTCTGCGCGTTCAAAGGTGGCTTCGCATCGTTTTCTTGATGGCGCAGCCACCCCTCCTCTCCGAGGAGGGGA
This sequence comes from Acidobacteriota bacterium, assembly GCA_003223895.1. Classification (GTDB taxonomy): domain Bacteria; phylum Acidobacteriota; class Terriglobia; order 20CM-2-55-15; family 20CM-2-55-15; genus 20CM-2-55-15. Next base: position 1,199 of record QHXD01000696.1, on the reverse strand, counting down.
ATATTGCTTGTTTCATTTGTCGCGGCACGTACCTGCGACTATAATCGCGCGATTAAAATGATTTCGATGACCAGACTCCGGCGGCTCTTTATTCTGACGTGGACATTGCAGCTCGCCGCCGTCGCCGCCGTTGCGCACCACGCGTACACCGCCGAGTTCGACGCCACCAGGCCGATAAAACTGTCAGGGGTCCTTACCAAAGTGGAGTGGTCCAATCCACACATCTGGCTTTACCTGGACGTAAAAGACGACAAGGGCAACGTCACCAATTGGGGTTTTTCCGCGTCTCCTCCGGGCATGCTGCAACGGCGAGGCATTACGAAGAACACTCTCAAGGTCGGTGAAGTGCTGACGATTTCCGGTCATCGTGCCAAAGACGGCTCGAATAACGCTTCCGGCAACGTGGTGACGTTTGCCGACGGGCGTGATGCGCTGATTGGTCAGGATCAGGCCTTGAATCCGACCGAAGCCAGGCCCGGCGCGGGCAAGAAACAATAGGGACGGCGTGACGAGACGCTTTATCCTTCTATTCATCCTGCTCATCGCTGCGGCGCGTCTAGTCGCCGGTCAATCGGCTCCTGTTCCCAATATCCCCCGCATGCCCGACCGTAAGCCCAGATTTGATGGCGTCTGGGCAGGGCCGGCGTTCATTCACGTCGTGGGACCGAACGACACGGATACTCCCCGCGTCACGAGTTTCGATCGAAGTAAGATGGCTCCGTATTTGCCGGGCGCCGAAGCGAAGTTTTTCCGAAAGCCGACCGGCGACCTGCGCAATGACGATCCCACGGCGCTCTGCCTGCCGGACGGCGATCCGCGCGAGGCCCTTGCGCCCTACTCCCAACAGATCGTGCAGACGCCGGATATGGTCGTCATCCTTTACGAATTCATGCACTTCTTTCGCGTCATCCCGATCGGTAAACCCCATCCAGCCGACGTCGAACTGACATTCATGGGCGATGCCGTGGCGAACTGGGACGGCGACACGCTGGTGATCGACACGATCGGGCTGCGGGAATGGACACTATCGGCAAGCAACCTCTGGCATAGTGATGCGCTGCACACGATCGAACGCCTGAAGCACATCGATCCGACAACAGTTTCTTATGAAATCACAATCGACGATCCGAAGATCTTCACTCGTCCGTGGTCGCAGACCTTTCAAATGAAGCTTCACCCGACCTGGTCGCTGCTCGAAC
>QHXD01000695.1 GCA_003223895.1 Acidobacteriota bacterium | reverse complement strand
TGCCTGACCGTGCGTGCGATTTGCGAGGAACGGCGGTATGATCCTGAAAACGATCTCGGGGAGGGAGGCAATGCCTACGTCAACAAATCGAAAATTCGATAGTGAAAAAGAATATCCCGCCGCTGAACTTTCACGCCGCGAATTCGTTGCGGTAGCGGCCGCTGCGGCCGCTGGATTTGGACGTTACCCAGGCCAAACGCGCTCGGGCATCGTCCGCACCGACCTTTCGACTCTGCCGCCCTATGGCAACGGCACGATCCCGGCGGGAATCCGGTCGCGCGCCGTCGCCAATGTGAACGGGATGACCGTGCACATGCTGGAGGCCGGGTTCGAGAGACCCGGCCGGCTGGCGGTCCTCCTTCTGCATGGGTTCCCAGAGCTTGCCTATAGCTGGCGCAAGGTAATGCTGCCGCTGGCGGCGGCGGGCTATCACGTGATCGCCCCCGACCAACGCGGCTATGGGCGCACCACAGGCTGGGATGATTCCTACGACGCCGATCCCGACGCCTTCCGAATTCTCAATATGGTGCGGGATGCGATCGGGCTCGTCTACGCGCTTGGACACCGCACGGTCGCAATGGTGGTGGGTCACGACGCCGGCGCGCCGGTTGCGTCCTGGGCGGCGCTCATCCGGCCCGACATCTTCCGTACAGTCACGATCATGAGCTCGCCCTTCGAAGGCCCGCCGTCGCTGCCCTTCGACACCGCAAACGGTGCCGCAGCCCCGCGCCGCGCGCCGACCGACGACGAACTCGACGCGGAGCTGGCGAAACTCAACCCGCCGCGGAAGTATTACCAGAACTATCAGCGCACGCGCGTCGCCAACGACAACATGCTACATGCGCCGCAGGGGCTGCACGCGTTCTTCCGCGCTTATTACCACTATAAGAGCGCCGATTGGAAAGGGAACATGCCCCATCCCTTGAAGGCGCGCACCGCCGAAGAGATGGCGCAAATCCCCACCTACTACGTGATGGAGAAGGACAAGGGCATGGCAGAGACGGTCGCGCCCTTCATGCCGTCGGCGGCCGAAATCGCGGCGTGCAAATGGCTGACCGAGGCCGAAGTGGAAGTCTACGCGACGGAATACGGCAGGGCCGGGTTCACCGGCGCGCTTCAGGGCTATCGGGTGCGGCGCGGCTCGGATCCCAAGAGCATCGGCGAAATGTTGACGTTCTCCGGCCGCGCCATCGATGTCCCCTCCATGTACATCGCGGGCAAGAGCGACTGGGGCGTCTACCAGACGCCCGGCGCCGTGGACAAGATGCAGACCAGCGCCTGTACGCACATGGTGGGATTTCATCTCCTGGACGGGGCCGGTCACTGGGTGCAGCAGGAGCAACCGGAACAGGTGAGCAAGCGGCTCGTCGCGTTCCTGAAGGAATACGCAACGGCAAGCGCCAAGCTGTAATCAGGGTGTTGCAAAACCCGCAAATGCGAAAGGGATCTAGCCACAAAAAGCACAAGAAGCACAAAATTCTTATGCCTTTTGTGCCTCTTGTGGCCGGTCCCGTTTTATCAATTCCGGAGGCTAAGGCGAAGGCCGCATGAATCGACGCACGGCTCTCAAAGTTGGCGCGAGTGTGACGTTCCTGGCCGGGACTGGGCTCTACGGTGGTTATCGGCTTCTGCCGCCGGGGCGAAGTCGCACGCTGGAAGGCGTGGATGTGCTTGCGCGGCGCCTCTACATCAGTCTTGATGAGGACCAGCGTGCCGAAACTTGTGTGGCTTACGACCATCCCATGCGGCAATACCACAATCGCGGTGTGTGGGGCGGAGGCCGTTCGATCCTGTTCGGCTTCAATCGCGAGCAGCGGAGTATCTTAACAGACCTTCTGTATGCCGGCCTGTCAGAGGAGGGCCGCGAGCGCGTGCCCGAGGAGTATTTCTCGCGCTGGACCGGAGTCCACTTGATGCGCGTGCTGATCTGCGGCGATCCCACGGCATCCCCTTATCAAATGATCCTTACGGGTACGCACCTGAACCTGCGACTGGGTGGCAAGAGCCGCGAGGGAGCGGCCTTTGGCGGCCCACAGGTCTACGGCGACCAGCGCGGGAATGAGCGCGCCGGATTGCCGGGCAACCTGTATCGCGACCAGTTCCTGCTCGGACAGCGCCTTCTCCGCAGCCTCGACGCCGGCAGAAGAAAGGAAGCGCTTCTGGAAGATGCTCCGGTCCAGACGCAGATCGAACTCCAGGGCCGGCACGGTGCTTTCCCCGGAATTTCTGTGGCCGATCTCTCGCCGGAGGGCAAGGCTCTGGCCCACCAACTCGTGGGCCGGATCTTTTCGACGTATCCGCCCGACGACGAAACCTACCCTTGACGCGAACGGCGGGCTCGACGCGCTCTTCCTCACCTACTACCAGCACGGCGAGGACGGCGAGATTCCGGAGGGCCAGGTGTTCCGTTTGGAAGGACCGGGGGCTGTCTTCCACTTCCGGGGATACCCACATGTGCACGCCTTCCTCAATGTGGCAATGGACGGGGATGCACCCCTTTCAGTCGGGGAGCCCGTTGGGAACAACCCGACGTGGCTGGACCACGCAGGTGTGAAAGCACTGTTCGAAACGGCATTGCGCGCAGAAACCGGGGCGGATCTCGCCTACTACGATGAGAGCAGCGTGGCCGGTCGTCTGCGCCCCGGGCTCATTCGTTCCGGCGACATCTATAGTCTGGAAAGCTGGCAGGAGACGGCCGAAGTGGTCGAGATCCGCGGATCCGCTCTGAGCGCGCCCTTGTTGGCGGCGCTTCGTGAACGAGCCATCATGCCCGACTCCGATAAGACCTACACAGTCGCCACCACTACGTATGTTGCCCGCGATCTCAAGGAGAAGCTCGGTCAGATCGACACCCGACGGCCGGGCCCCATGCTCAGGGATTTGACCATCGCCTACCTGCGATCGCACGGCTTCTCGAAGGGATCGTAATGATAAACGCCTGGAAAGCGAGGAGGACATAAGCGGTAGATCTTCACCACAACGTCCATCGCGAACCGATGCATTGTAAAAATGTGCGTGTTAAACAATTCTCTGGGCCACGATACGTAAGATCGTGACCCAGAACTTGCGCAATCGGCCTTCCTCAATGCGGTGCCGGCAGCGGAGTGTGTGACTCGAACGGCTGAGGATCGTTCAGCCGTCCGTCAGTCCAGGCGACAAACAACGGGTCGTCGTCCGTAGGCGACGAGGGGGGTGGAGATGCATAGTTGTCGGTATAGTCTCCGAAATTGGGGGTGAAATCGGCGGTGACGGACAACCAGTTAGAAGAAATGTCGGTGACGCGCCGGTTGGACGGCGTGCTGGTTATACGTGGATTGATCGCCACAGCCGCGAATACGTCGGTCAGCGCTGAATTGGGATTCAGCCGGCGGTCATACCACGAAATGCTTATGTTGCCAGAACTGTCAGGATTTCTTAGCGCAGGCATAAAATGGAACGTGCCTAATACTGTGTCGTTGTTGAGCTTGATCGGCGCCAAGCTGGTCGGTGTGAGCGAAGGGCCCAAGTTGAAGGTCTGGAGCAGGATGTCACCTCCTGGATTGCTCCGGGCGTCGTTCCAGACGACACTCACCGTTCCTGCCCGTTCGCTAACGGCAATGCGTGGAAAGTCATTCATTGGGAAGCGGTTATAGCCTGGGATGAACGCCACATCCATTGACGTGACCGGGATCGAGGTGGTGGTCTGCGACGGACACGTCGTTGTTGTTGGAAACGTAAGGCACATACGGGGTATGCGTGCGAGCTTATTAACGACCGGCGTG
>QHXD01000058.1:9777-21004 GCA_003223895.1 Acidobacteriota bacterium | reverse complement strand
ACTTTGCTGATCTCTTCGGACAGCCGCGCGCCCATCGCGGGCAACGCAACGCCGCGAGGAAAGACGCAATAGATCACTGCGCCCGCGGGTTGCGCGAGGCGCGCGCGAACGCCTTCCAGTTCTGCATCGGTCGAACGGCTGTCGAGCGTCATGTCATCCACCTTCGCTCCGCTGCGGCGCAACTCCGCGATAAACGGCTGCGTGATGGCACGGTTTTCGTCATCGGTAAAAGTAATGGTCAGCAGCTGCGAGTTGCGGATTGGCAGGGCGTTTCGCTCATCGCGTACGAGCGTGATCGAGCGCTCCGCAATCTCCTGCGCGACGGCATTGAATTGAGGATCGGAAACAACGCGATCGACTTCGTTGAGATCCACTGTGCGGCGCTCATTCAAGCCGAGCGCGGCTTTCGCGCGCAGAATGCGCTGGACCGAAGCATTGATGCGAGACTCCGTGATCTCGCCGCGCCCGACGGCCTCCTTGATGGCGCGAATCGCGGCCTCGATATCCGGGGATTCGAGAATCACATCCGCGCCCGCTTTGACCGCTTGTACGGCCGATGTTGCCGCCTCGTAGCGCGCCGCGACTCCCGCCATCTCCATCGCGTCGGTCACGACCAGACCCTTGAACTTCAATTCGTCGCGCAGCATCCCGGTCAGGATTTTGTGCGAGAGCGTCGCCGGGAGCGTGACAGGAGGCGCATTTCCTTCGGGCGAGCGCAATGGCGCAGCCGGTTCGGGTTCGATCTGTGGAAGCGCAATGTGCGCCGTCATGATCGAGCCCACGCCGCTCGCAATCGCCGCGCGGAACGGCACGAGTTCAAGCTTTTCCAGCCGCTCCCTGCTCACGTCCACCACCGGCAAGCCGACGTGCGAATCGGTTGTCGTGTCGCCGTGCCCTGGAAAATGTTTCGCCGTGGCAAGTGCGCCTGCGGCCTGGGCGCCTTCGATAAAGGCGCGCACAAATGCTCCGACCGTCTGCGGGTCTTCGCCGAAAGAGCGGATATTGATGACCGGATTGTTTGGGTTGTTGTTGACGTCAGCCACGGGCGCATAGAGCCAGTTGATGCCGGCTGCGCGCGCCTCGCGTGCTGTATAGCTGCCTTGAAGCCGCGCGTATTTCACATCGCCTGTGGCAGCCACGGCCATGTTCGGTGCCCACCAGGCCGTGTCATCAAGCCTCATCCCTGGTCCCATCTCCAAATCAGCCGCGACCAGCAGCGGAACTTTCGCCATCTCCTGCAAGCGATTCGTGAGGATGGCGGCCGCCCAGACCTGGCTGCGAGAGAGAATCAAGCCGCCGACTTTGTTACTCACGATCTGCCGGCGGAGTTGCCTGTACTCATCGCTATCGCGATTCATGAAGACGGCATTGGTGCCCACCGTTATCATTTGTCCGATCTTTTCATCGAGCGTGAGGGCAGCCAGTGTCTGCCGCACCCACTTCTCTTCTTTCTTCGTCAACTCGCGGCCGACCCGCGCGTAAGTCTTCTTTTGCGTGAAGGCCAGCGGATTGAACACCAGTGCGCAAACAAGCAGGAAAGCGACCAGAAATGAATGCAGACTCCTCATTTCGATAGCGTCCCCGCCGGCGCGACTTCCACGGTTTTGGCTCGCGCGAGCAGGCTGACCATGTAGCCGACCGCCGAGCAGACTGCTGTCCCGATCAAGACGTACCACGTCCAGGCAATCGAGGTTGTGAAGTTAATCAGCAGCATAAAAAGAAGGGAGAGTGCCATGCCCGCCATAACCCCGCGCTGGTTGGCACGTCTGCTCAGCACTCCAAGAAGGAAAGCGCCCAGCATCGGACCGTAGACAAGCGATGCAATGGTCAACCCAGTCGTGAATACCGATCCCCAGCCGCGCGCCATCGCGGCGATCGCGATCAGCACCACGCCCCATGCGGCTGTCAGCCAGCGCGACAGCTTCAATAAGTGCGCATCGCTTGCGCGTGGATTCACGAGTGGCTTGTAGAAATCGAGGACGGTGGTTGAGGAAAGGGAATTGAGCGATCCGCTCAAATTCGACATCGCCGCCGAGAAGATTGCCGCAATGACCAGGCCCGAAACGCCGTGCGGCAAACGCGTCACAATGAAAGTGGGAAAGATTTCATCGTTGCTCGCCAGTGTTGCTGTCAGCGGATAAAGCTTGTAGTAAGCGAAGAGCATGATTCCAATCAGGAGAAACAGCGCGAATTGAAACAAAACGACGAAGCCGCTGAAAACGAGCGCCTTCTGGCTGTCGCGCTGATGGCGGCAAGTGAGCAGCCGCTGCACGAGCAATTGATCTGTGCCGTGCGTGGCCATCGTGAGGCACGTCCCGCCAAGTACGCCTGCCCAGAAAGTGAACGGCACATTGAAGTCCCACGCAAAGGACAGGACCTGCAATTTGTTCGCGGCCGCCGCCTGAACCATGATTTCGTTCCAGCCGCCGGGGACGAGCCGGGCCAGTTGATACGCCGCAAGCAGCGAACCGCCGATGTAAATGATCAGTTGAACCAGATCCGTCCAGATCACCGCAGTAATGCCGCCCTCGAAGGTGTAAACGAGCGTCAGCAATCCGACGAGGATGATGGACCAGAACCACAAATGCGGCAATCCGGGCAAACTGACACTCAAGACAGCGCTCAACACGATCGATGCGGCAAAGACGCGCACGCCTTCGGCCAGCGCGCGCATGACCAGAAAGAGCGCCGCGGCGAAATTTTTCGTCTGCACGCCGAAGCGCCGCTTGAGCAATTCGTAAGCCGTCAGTAATTCGCCCTGGAAATAGGCCGGAATGAAAAGCAGGCTGATGATGATTCGTGCGATAAGGTAGCCAAAAACGACCTGCAGGTAAGTGAGATTTCCACCCTGTTCCGGCCGCGCAAATGTCGAGTAAGCCAGCGCGGGAACGCCGACCAGCGTGAGCGTACTTGTTTCCGTCGCTACAATCGAGAGACTGATGACTACCCACGGAATGTTTTTCGCGCCGAGAAAATAGTCCTTCACTGTGCGCTGCGACCGCCTGAAGAGCGTGCCGAACACGGTTATGCCCACCAGGTAGAGCAACAAGACTGCGTAATCGAGCGCCGAAAATCCCATATGTCGTCGCGGGCTTTGGCCGCGTTGTAGAAATGTAGCCCACGGCATCAGAAGTTGTGAATGAATTACAGTCGAGGAAAGGTGCGGGTAATGCAAACTCCCCTCCTAAGTTAGGAGGGGTGGACGCGCGTCAAGAAAATATCGCGAAGCCACCTTGGTTAGCGCGGCCGGGGTGGTTCGATCAGGAACCACCCCGTCTGCGCCGTTTCGGAACGGATTCTTTTCTTAATGGCGCAGCCACCCCTCCTAACTTAGGAGGGGAGATTTGTATTCCGCAACTTATGGGAATCTTTACTAATATAGCTTCATGGCTTCGATTCGAGTGGAGAGCCTGTCGAAAGAATTTCCCGGTGGCCGCAAGGCCCTGGATGCGGTTTCTCTGAATGTCGAAGACCATGAAGTCGTCACCGTGGTCGGTCCGTCCGGATGTGGAAAGTCGACGCTGCTTCGGCTGATCGCGGGTCTGGATTCACCGACTTCCGGCGAGATTTTGATCGATGCGAGGCCCGTGCAGTCTGTGCCGCGGGACCGGAACATCGCCATGGTGTTCCAGTCCTACGCGCTGTACCCACACATGACCTGCTACGAAAACCTCGCCTTGAATCTTCATTTGAAGAAGGTCTCTTCTTCCGAAATCGATCGGCGCGTTCATGAAACAGCCAGGCTGCTGGACATTGAAGACTTGCTCTCGAAAAGGCCGCGACAACTCAGTGGCGGCGAGCGACAGAGAGTGGCCGTCGCTCGCGCTCTGATTCGCGATCCTCAGGCATTTCTTCTGGACGAACCGCTGAGCAACCTCGATGCGCTGCTTCGCGAGAGAGTGCGGCACGAGTTGAAGCTGCTCTTCCAGCGGCTGAATTCTACGGTCCTCTATGTGACGCACGACCAGACCGAAGCCATGTCGCTCGCGCATCGCGTTGTTGTTCTCGATCGCGGCAAAGTCCAGCAGATTGGTACACCGGATGAAATCTACAAGGCTCCGAAGAATGTTTTCGTTGCTTCTTTTGTCGGCTCTCCGTCGATGAATGTTTTTGACACGGTGATGGAAAGAGGGACTTTCAAATTGGGTCCATCCACGATCAGATCGGGAATCGACTTCTCAGGCAAAGTGTCGATCGGCATTCGTCCTGAGGCGATCCGCCTGGGAGGCGATATCCCCGGCACCGTCAGGTGGCACGAGAACCTCGGCGGGCAGTGTCTGATCGGCCTGGTCGTGGGTGAGATTCCAATAACCGTGCTGGCTCAGGCGTTGCCGGAATCCAACTCCATCAATATATCGTTCAGCCCGGGAGATGTTCATGTATTCGAAAAAAGCTCTGGCGCGAATCTCGCTCGCCGCAGCGCTGATCGCGCTCCTGACGCTTAGTTTCCGGATTCCGGCATCGCGGAACAGGAACGATCTCTCCGTACTGATGGAGCCCGATGGTTCCGGAACGTGGAGCGACGTCATCCAACGCTTCAACGATCTCCATCCGGACGCGCGTATCCGCATGGTGGAAGGTCCCCCCGCCACGAATACCCGTGAGGATATGTATTCCACGGCGTTTCTGTCCCAAAGCGGCGGATACGATGTCGTTTTTTGTGATGTTGTCTGGGTGCCCAAGTTTGCGGCTGCAGGCTGGCTGCTCGACCTGAGCGACCGTTTGCCGGCTGCGGATCGGCAGGACTTCCTTGACGAAGACTTGAAGGCCGGGTCCTACCGGGGACGCCTGTACCGTGTGCCGGCTTTTACCGATGCAGGCGTTCTGTACTACCGGAAAGACCTCGTCGCGGATTCGCCCGCCACGTTCGACGATTTGAAGAAATTCTCCGAACGTTTCAAGGACGAAAAGCGGTGGGGATTTCTATGGCAGGGCAAACAGTACGAAGGCCTGGTAACCAACTTCCTCGAAGTCCTCTGGGGCTATGGTGGAGATTGGATCGATGCCGAAACGAAAGAGGTGTTTCTCGACAGGCCGGAAGCTCTGCTGGCTTTGCAGTTTGTAAAAAGTACGATCGGCACCATCTCCCCTCCCGGTGTGACCACCTATTCGGAAGAAGAAAGCCGCAACCTCTTTCAGGATGGCCGTGCCGTCTTTCTCAGGAACTGGCTGTACGTCTGGGCCCTGACCGCACGCGAAGATTCTCCGGTAAAGGGTCGAGTTGGATTGGTTCCGATGGTTCATGCCCCTGGAAAGACCAACCGGGCGACCCTGGGTGGATGGGGCTTCGCAATCTCCCGTTTCACTTCGAATCCTGAAACAGCGTGGAAATTCGTGGAGTTCATCACTCGGCCGGACCAGTTGCAGTACATTCATGAGCGGCTGGGACGAGTTCCGGCAAGGAAGAGCCTCGTTCCGCCGGAATTCGAACCTATTCTGAGAGCGGCGCGGCCGAGACCGGCGATTCCGGAATACGCTCAGGCTTCAGACATACTTCAACGGTGGCTGAGCGCCGCACTGTCTGATCGAGTGTCTCCGGAATTCGCCCTTCGCGAGGCGGCGCGCGAAACGCGATTGCTGGTCGGCCCATGAAGCGATACGCATGGTTCATTCCCGCTCTGGTGCTCGTTACCGCAGTGCTGGTGTATCCCGCCTTGCGCACCCTTGCGCTCAGTTTTTTTCACTTGAGCCTTGGCAATGGCTTTCGGCTCGAGTTCGGCGGTCTGGACAATTTCGTCCGGCTCGTCGGAGATTCACGATTTCGAGCGAGTCTCGTCGTGACCGGATTCTTCACGATCGTGTCTGTGACGATCGAATTCATCCTCGGACTTCTGCTGGCGCTGGCCGTCAACGGGTTCGTGCGATATCAGGGCGTCGTGCGGACCACGCTTCTGGTTCCATGGACTCTGCCAACCGCAATCATCGCTGTGTTGTGGGGATGGATATTCAACGATCAATACGGCGTGCTCAATGAGTTGCTGATCAGAAGCGGAGTGCTTCATTCGCCGATCGCATGGCTTGCCGGTCCGAACACTGCAATGGCGGCGATCATCCTGGCGGATGTGTGGAAGACGGTTCCGTTTGTATTCATCATCCTGCTGGCAGGCCTGCAGCGGATTCCTCAGGATCTCTACGAAGCTCTGGAAATGGACGGCGCCGGAGCGTGGGCGAAATTCCGATACGTGACCTGGCCGTACCTGATGCCCTTCGTTTTCGTTTCACTGACATTCCGCATCATCCAGGCATTCTCGATATTCGATCTGGTGTATGTGATGACGGGAGGAGGTCCGGGCGGCGCCACAGAAACGGTCTCCGTCTACGCGTATCAGACCCTCATGCGATATCTGGATCTCGGCTACGGCTCGACGATTGTTGTGGCGACGGTCCTGTTGCTCGCGACGGTGGCGCTGGGGTTATACGCCTTGCTGGTCCGAAGATATGAACGTCTTTTCTAGTACGGAGCGTAAAGCGAAGCTCATGAGGCAAGGGTATTCCCCTCCTGGAACAGGAGGGGTGGACGCGCCGTCAAAAAAATGCCGCGAAGCCTCCTTTGAAAGGCGCGGACGGGGTGGTCATTTCAGCGAAACATTCCGTGTGAGCGACCACCCCGTCTGCGCCATTTCGGAACGGGACCTTTTTCTTACTGGCGCAGCCACCCCTCCTGTTCCAGGAGGGGAATACCCGCGATGAGATACTTCGCCAGATTCTTTGTTGTCATTCTCTCTGTTATCGCGGTCGCTCCGCTCGTCTGGCACGGCATCTCATCTGTGAAACCGGCCGCCGAGGTGACGCGGATACCCGTTACGCTCGTACCCGCCCACCCGACTCTAAGCAACTACGCCGAACTGTTCGGCCGGCGCGCATTCTTTTCTTACTGCCTGAACAGCGCTGTGATTGCTGCGCTTGCGTCGATCATTTGCCTGGCGTGCAGTTCTCTCGCGTCGTATCGGCTGGCAAGAGTGACTGCTCAGGTTCGTTCGCTGATCTCTTCCGCTTTGCTCGTGGTGGCTTTCTTTCCTCCGATCGTTTTCCTCCTTCCGCTCTATGAGATCATTCGTGCAGTCCGGCTCGTGAATCATCCGTGGGGGCTCATCATCCCGTACGCGGCGCTCAATCTCCCTATGGCGACGCTGTTGCTGACGGGCTACTTCCAGCAGATTCCTGAAGAGCTCGAAGAGGCGGCCGCGATGGATGGCCTGACGCCGTTTCAAACCTATTCTCGAATCATCCTTCCGCTTGCGGCTCCGGCACTGGTCACCACCGGAATCCTGGTTTTCATCTTTTCGTGGAATGAATTCATGTTCGCCCTGACGTTCATGAATCTTGAATCCACGAAAACCGTCACTGTTGGAATCGCCACGCTGAGCGGCGCTTTCGCCGAGCAGGTTCCCTGGGGTCTGCTCGCCGCAGGTGTCGTGGCCAGCTCAGTGCCGCTGATTGTGTTCGTTCTTTTCCTGCAGAGAAGGATTGTTGCCGGTCTCACCGCCGGGGCGCGGAATTAAACGCGGGCTGAAGCCCGCGACTTCAATTTGGGATCAATGTTCGGTCTAATTGTAGTCGAGGGCTTTAGCCCGCGGTCAGAACACCAGCTTGGCCGCGACCTGGATCTGGCGCGGGTCGCGCGCGCCCAGGATCCGGCCGAAATTGGCGTTGCCCAGTTGTAGTTGTCCGCCAGTCGGAGTGGTGAAGTTGGCGTGATTCAGAAAGTTGAACGCTTCGCCGCGCAACTGGATGCTGGCGCGCTCCCGGATCGGGAACTTCTTGAACAGAGAGAAGTCCCAGCGGACGATGCCGGGCGCGTCGATAATGCTGCGGCCGGCGTTGCCCGGCCGAAACACTCCCACGGGCACCTCGGCGAACGCCGCAGTGTTGAACCATTTGTTGATCGTCCGAATGTCCGATCCGGAATTGACATCGCCGATGAGATCCGGCCTGCCCCCGGCAGTTGACGCGGCATTGTTGACGCTTCCCAGCCCGCCTGGATCGTTGCCCAGTGCCGAAGTCACCGTCAGCGGAAGCCCGCTGTTGTAAGTGAAGATGCCGGAAAGCTCCCAGCCGCCGAGCGCCTGCTTCAACGCGCCGCTCGAGTCCGCAAGAAAAGGCAACGGGTACACGTAGGAAACGGTCATGACATGGCGGCGGTCCAACACGGCGCGCCCGTAATCGGCGTGCCAGTTGTACGAGTTCTGAGGGGCGTTCGAGCGGTCGCTGCCGTTGTCGGTCAGATTCTTCGACCAGGTATATGCAAATCCGACGTTGCCGGCGCTGCTGAACCGCTTGTTGAAGCTCGTCTGCAGGGCATGGTAGTTCGAATTGAACGCCGACATGACGGCGTTGATCGCGTTGTAACCGCGATAGGGACGCAGGATGTTCAACCGCGGACGAATCCCAGACGTGATGTAACCTCCAGGCGGAACGAGTCCCGCAGCGGCGGCGGCGCCCGGAGCGACCTGGTTGATGTCCGCGATACCGATCAGGTGCGTACCCTTGCTGCCGACGTAGCCGATCGAAAAAGTGGCGTCGGACATAACCTGGCGCTGAATCTCGAGGCTCCATTGCTGCACATACGGATCTTTGTAGTTGGGATCCCACACACGCAAATTCGCCGGCGCCAGACTGACCGCCGGCGCGCCGGCACTCGGGTTGTCAAAGCGCGTGTTCGAGATCGAAAGATTTGTGAAGGATGCCGTAGGATTGGTGCCAATGTTGGTCTGGAATGGGCCCACCAGCGTGGCGTCATAGAACATGCCGTACCCTGCGCGCACCGAAGTCTCGCCGTTGCCGAACGGATCCCATGCCAGACCGATGCGCGGCGCGAAATTGCGGTTGTTTTCCCGCGCGACCTTGTCACCGTAGGGCGAGTTGTTGCCGGCCAGGTTAACGGCAGGCGATGGCGATGTGCCGAAAGAACTCTGGACGGATAGCGAGGTGTTGCCGGCCTGGATAACGCCGTTGAAGGGGTCGCCCGTACCGGCGATGCGATTGCCGGTGGCCGGATCGATCTGGAACGCTCTGGTGATATCGAACCGCGCGGGAACAAAATTCGTCAGCAAGCCCGCGGCCTCCGTGGGCTCGCGGAAGTTGGAATACCGCACGCCCAGGTTGAGCGTCAGGTTCGGCCGGACTTTGATGTCATCCTGCAGGTACGCTTCGAAGGTCCTGGAGCGCAGATCGGCTGTGAGGTCCCGGGAAACCTGAGTGAACGTGGAGACATAGCCCAGGAGGAAATAAGCCCACGACTGTTGGAGGGTCACATTGGCCCCCGGACGCGGCGTATTGGCGAAAGTGAAGCCGCCGGCATTGTCGGCCAACTGGTTTTCGCTTTTTCGGTAGATGTGGAATTGCCCGCCGAATTTAAGCGTGTGGCGCCCAACTACCTTGGTCACGTTGTCGGAGAGGGCGTGGTCATAGCTGAAGTTGTTGTAGGGCCCGTAGCTGGACACCGTAGTAAGACCACCCGTAAACGCGAGCGTGGGTACGCGTTCCGGATTCCCGGGAAACACCAGCGTGGGCTTGATGTCCGGCGAATTGGCCGTAGCCGTCAGGCCGATCGGGTGGCTGAAGATTCCGCCGCGGCTCCAGGCCCAGACCGATTCGTTATAGAGAGTCGGGGAAAAGGAGTAGGTTCCGCGAATGACCAGGCTGCGTCCCGGAGAGTCGGTCTGCGTGGTGGAGACTCCCGGTAAGAAGAGGTTGGTGAACAGACCTCCCGGCTCTATCGTTGGAATCGTATCGTGCAGGTACCGGCCGCTGAGAGACAGCTTCTGGCCAACGTTGTGGTCGATTCGAATGATCTCCTGCCGGGCGTTGAAAACGCCACGCAGCGGCACAAGCAGGTTGTTGCCGTTGGTGGGCGCCGGAAGCTTGGAAAAGATGTCTTTGACGTAGGCCTGTGCCAGCGGACTGATGTTCGTAATGCGCGTCCCCGTGTCGGTGCAGGTGCTGAAATCGGCCGAGAGCGCAGTGCATACGGGGTTCGCGAAAATGCCCTGGCGCTCGTCGAGCGTCGGCACCTGCACATTGTTCGCGTTGTAATTGATGACGCGGCGGAACTCCTCCGAGAAAAAGAAGAACGTCTTGTTCCGGCCGTCGTACACGCGCGGGATATATACCGGCCCTCCGGCCGTGTAACCAAAGTCGTTGTAACGGAGCGGAGGCCGCCGGATGTTGTTGAGGTTGTTGAAAAAATTGTTGGCGTTCAGCTTGTCGTTCCGCCAGAACTCGTAGACGGAGCCGTGCAGGTCCTTGGTTCCGCTCTTGGTGATGACGCTGATCTGCCCGCCGCCGGCGCGGCCGAACTCGGACGAATACGCACTACGTACGATCTTGATCTCTTCAATGGCGTCGATGCTGGGATATTGCTGGATCGTGATGTTCGAGCCGCGGTCCACGTTATCGGCGCCGTCCACCGTCCAGTTGTTCTGGCTCTGCCGCATACCGTTGATGGCCAGTCCCACGATGTTGTTTCCGCCGCTGGGATTCGTGGTGCCGACATAGATCTGATCCGAGAGATTCGAGGACACACCGGGTTGCAGCGCTACCAGTTGGGCAAAATGCTGCGTTCCCGAGATCAACCCCGACATCTGGGCCGTTTGCAACTCTACTTGAACCGCGGACGCCACGACGCTCACTTCCTGGTCGACAGTTCCGACTTCAAGCTGGAAGTCGGCGGTGTACTTCGCATTCGCGTTGAGTTCGATGCTGTCTCGCGTTGATCTCTTGAAACCTGCGGCCTCGACCGTCACGGAGTAGGTTCCGACCGGCAGCAAGGTGGCGGAATACAAGCCCACCTCATTGGTCTGCAAAGTGCGGAGAACGATCCCCTGCGAGGTTGCCGTCACCGTAACGGTGGCGTTGGCCACAGCAGCGCCGGAAGGGTCCACCACCGCGCCGGTGATGTTGCCTGTGACTTCCTGCGCGGCCAGCGGCCACGAAACGAGCGCTGCCACGAAAACCAGAATGAAGCCATGAAAACCTGTTTTTGTCGTCATTTCTTGCCTCCCACCGGTCAGCGATTCTAGCAGGTCAGGGTCTTCATGTGAGTTTTTGAGCGGCCGGCCGGCAAAACATGGCCGACAATGAATAAGTGGGCCAGCAGCGGGTTATGCAACAAAGGATTCCCCTCCTGGAACAGGAGGGGTGGCTGCGCCAGTAAGAAAAAGACAGCCTCCGAAGCGGCGCAGACGGGGTGGTCAGTTCGGGAAAATACTTCAGAAATGCATTCCGG
>QHXD01000058.1:608-9753 GCA_003223895.1 Acidobacteriota bacterium | reverse complement strand
CCGAACTGACCACCCCGTCCGCGCCTTTCATAAGGACGCTTCGCGGCATTTTCTTGACGGCGCGTCCACCCCTCCTGTCCCAGGAGGGGAATACACTTTCGCCCTTGGGGCAAGAGAAGTGCGAGACGACTTTCATCCAGGCCAGCGCTGGATCAGCGAGAGCGAACCCGAGCTCGGGTTGGGTTCGATTCTGCGCGTCACGGATCGAACGGTCACGGCCATCTTCAAGGCCAGTGGCGAGAAACGTGAATACGCTCGCAGAAATGCGCCACTCCGTCGCGTACGGTTCCGCGTGGGCGACACCATCAAGAACCATAACGGCACGCATCTGGCGGTTGAATCCGTTAGCGAGCGCGACGGACTTCTCTTCTACCGGAGCGACGGGCGCGAAGTTTGCGAGACGGAATTGAGCGATGCGATCACCTTCAATGAACCTGAAGAACGTCTGTTCGCCGGGCAGTTCGATCCACCGGACGTCTTCGATCTCCGGCTTGCCGCGCTGAAGCAGGAGTACCGCCGGCGCAAATCGAGGGTGCGAGGGTTTGCCGGCGGCCGCATCGATCTGATTCCGCATCAACTCTACATTGCTTCCGAAGTGGCGGGACGCCTGGCGCCGCGAGTCCTGCTCGCCGACGAAGTCGGCCTGGGTAAAACGATCGAAGCGTGCCTGATTCTTCACCGGCTTATCCTGACTGGCCGCGCCGAACGAGTGTTGATCCTTGTGCCGGAATCGCTGGTTCATCAGTGGTTCGTGGAATTGCTGCGGCGCTTCAACCTCTGGTTCCACATTTTCGACGAGGAACGATGCCAGTCTATCGAAGCCGTTAATCGCGGAGACAATCCGTTCCTCGATGATCAACTTGTGCTATCGAGCATCAACCTCTTGACGGGCAGCGAGCACCGGCTCGAACAGGCACTGGCCGCCGGGTGGGACATGCTGGTCGTGGACGAAGCCCATCATCTGCGCTGGTCGCCGGAGACCGTCAGCGCGGAATACGCGCTGGTCGAAGCGCTTGGCCGCAACACACCGGGTCTTCTCCTCCTGACTGCGACGCCGGAGCAACTGGGTGTTGCCAGTCACTTTGCACGTCTGCGCCTGCTCGATCCGGATCGCTTTTACGACCTCGGCGAATTCATCAGGGAAACCGAACACTATCGAGACATCGCGCGGCTTGCCGAGCAGGCGGGCGACGCCGAGACGCTGGAGGCATTACTGGATCAGCACGGCACCGGCCGCGTGAGCTTTCGTAACACGCGTGCGACCGGCACCGGTTTCCCGCGCCGGATGGCCCGGCTCGCTCCGCTGGAGTCGAATTCCTCTAAGCATGAGCGAATCGACTGGCTCGCCGGTTTGTTGCAGACTTTGAACCCTCAGAAAATTCTTCTGATCTGTCGTACGCAGGCCAAAGTCGCCGCAATCGATGCCGCCCTTCGACAGCGAGTCAAAAACCTGAAGGCCGCCGTGTTTCACGAAGGGCTTTCGTTGTTGCAGCGGGATCGCAACGCCGCCTGGTTTGCGGATAAGCATGGAGCGAGCATCCTGCTTTGTTCGGAAATCGGCAGTGAAGGCCGGAACTTCCAGTTTGCTCATCACCTCGTCCTGTTTGATCTCCCGCTCGATCCCGAAGTCCTGGAGCAACGAATCGGCAGGCTCGACCGAATTGGCCAGACATCTGAAATCCAGGTGCACGTGCCTTTCGTGGTGGCTACAGGTCAGGAGGTGCTGGCGTCCTGGTATCACGAAGGACTGAACGCGTTCGAGAAAAACCTCGAGGGCGGCCACGAACTGCTGGAGCGATTTGGTGGGCGCGTATATGAGCTTACGCAGAACTTCGGCAAAACGAAGAAGTCCAGAGCCGAACTGAATCGCCTTACCGAAGATACGCAAGTAGCGCATAGAGAAATAACGAAGCAATTGCAGGAGGGGCGCGATCGACTCCTCGAGCTGAATTCGTTTCGCCCGGAAGTCGCGGCCCGGCTCATCGACGAGATCCGGGACCAGGATGAAGACCGGTCGTTGGACGAGTTCATGCTCGCGGTTTTCGATCATTATTCTCTGAACGTCGAGGAACTGGCACATCGTACCTACAAACTTGGGTCCGCAGGAGTACTGGCCGATTCCTTTCCAGGCCTGCCGGCGGAGGGACTCACGGTCACCTGCGACAGGAAGCGCGCGCTTGCACGCGAGGATATTCAGTTTCTGACGTGGGATCATCCGCTGGTAACCGGAGCGCTGGATTTGCTGTTGGGTTCGGAGAAGGGGAACAGTAGTTTTGCCCAATGGCCGGATGACAGGACAACAGGACTGTATCTTGAAGCGATCTACGTGCTCGAGTGCGTCGCCCCTCCGCATCTTCATGTCGATCGGTTTCTGCCGCCGATTCCGTTGCGCGTCATCGTCGATCATCAGGGCAGCGATGCGGGAAATTCCGACATGCGTGATTTGAAACCCGGAGACGCGCATGCATTGCTGGAGCAGCCGGAATTGCGGGAGGAATTGCTCCCGGAGCTGCTCAAACGAACGCAAACCATCGCGAACGGCAGGATTGCGGAGATCATCGCCCAGGCACGCAGGGAAATGTCGGAACAACTGGACCGCGAGATTAGCCGTCTTGAGGATCTTCAGAAGGTCAACCGGGCTGTCCGGACGGAGGAAATTGAATTACTCGCCGGGCAGCGCCGCGCCCTGGATGAGCATCTGCTCGGTGCCCGTCTTCGCCTCGACGGCGTGCGATTGATTCAACGAGGGCAACGGTATTCCCCTCCTCTTTGAGGAGGGGACCTGGAGATTGGCGATTTTCTCGGATGTTGTGAGCAATGATGTCCGCATTGACGTCTCCAATTTTGCACTTCGTTGTGCGAGCGGTCATGCACACGAAACGTCACTCTGAATTCCCCTCCTAGATTAGGAGGGGTGGCTGCGCCAATCAATAAATGCCGCGAAGCCTCCTTAGTCGGCGCAGACGGGGTGGTCGATCAATGTTGCGAAGCCACCTTATAGATGCTGGCGAAGCCCTCCTTTTTTTATTCGGTTCGCTTCGCGGGAATCTATAAGGTGGCTTCGCGACGTTGATCGACCACCCCGCCGCTCGCTTTCTAACGACCTATTAATCGCTCGCGGCACCCCTCCTAATCTAGGAGGGGAATTCTTGCTCCAAGCCCGCACAAATGGCCAATCTCCGGACCCCTCCTCTTTGAGGAGGGGAATCCATTGCTCGAACCCTGTTAACGAATGCGAATGTTGCGAAACGCCAGCGTCCCGGGGTGATCGCCCTGCAGCGCGATGTGCCCGCGCTGGGCGCGGCCGAAGTTTGGCCAGACGGCAAACTTGCTCGCCTTGACCTTCGCTTCCCAGTCGGGGCTCCAGAGTTCGTATTGCAGCAGCTTGATACCGTTCAGCCAGTGCTCGACGTGCGCGCCATTTGCGACAATCCGCGTTGTGTTCCACTCGCCGACACGCTTCAGATGTCCAGCGGGTGACGGATACAGGCCATAGGCCGCGCCCGCGCACGTGAGTCGTGTTTTGTTGTCGTCGGCCTTCACGTCGTCCAGAAGCTGGTACTCCGGGGCGCTCCAGTAGATGTGATCGTACTCTTCGGTGCCGCGATAGAAAATTCCGCTGTTGCCCGCCTCGCCGATCTTCCACTCGAGCTCCAGCTCGAAATCACCGAACTGGTCTTTCGACATGATGTCGCCTACCGGCGTTTCCTTGGCTAGCGTGCCACCGGCGATATGCCAGCCGGAGGGAATCGTCTCGGTGCGATACCCGCGCCACGCGTCGAGCGATCTGCCGTCGAACAGCGTGCGCCATGTTCCTGGTGTCTGAGCAGCCATGGCGTATCCCACGTTCAGCTTCGCGAGCGCTTCCGGCGGGCATCCGTTCCACTCGCCGACGAACCTGTTCCCCTGATACTGGAGATCGGCGATACCTATCTTCGTTGTCCAGAAGCCGCTGGCAGTAAGGTCGCGGAAGCTGCTGAAAAACGTCACGGCCTGGCTGAGCGCGTCAGGCGCGCGAGCGGGAAACGCAATGTCGTCGAGCAGCTGCCGCCGCTCGGCATCGGCGCATTCGAGGAAGGACTTGTCGAAGCGCTCGGCACACGCGTGATCGACCAGGGCCAGGCCGCCGCGCATGGCCGTCTGGCGTTTCGGATCGTCGATCATCATGAAGTCCATGAACTCGGGCACGCCCGCGTCGGTCGCGCTGCCCGAGCGGTCGTCTTTCGGGATGATCAGATCGACGAGCACACCGACGGTTGCATACTCGTGCGCGGTGAAAAACTTCGGTTTGTAGGGGACGCCGCGCGCGGCAGCAATTCGCCGGCTCTCCTGCACGTGCTCGTGCGCCTGCTCTGCTTCAGCCGGCGTCCACGCCATCGCCGCCGCCGCCGGTGTGGAGGCCAACAGTTTCAGTGCGGTTCTGCGGGTGATGGTCTTCATAGATCGAGCTGATTCCGCGCCCGCGCGATGTATTCGCTGGTGCGCATGGACAACGCGAGGATCGTCCACGTGACGTTCTTGTCGGCGTTCGTGACAAAGGGACCGCCGTCGGCGATGAATAGATTTTTCACGTCGTGGGCCTGGCAGTCCGCGTTGACGACGGATGTCGCAGAGTCGTTGCCCATCCGCGTCGTCCCCACTTCATGGATGATACGGCCCCCATTCGCGAGTCCGTAACCCTGGTCGCGAGTTGGCATCGGCGTCAGCGGCGTGCCGCCCATCTCGTGGATGATTTCGCGGAAAGTCTCCTGCATGTGCTTCGCCTGCCGCACCTCGTGCTCGGAGAATGCGAAATGAAATCGCAGTACGGGAATCCCATACCTGTCGACAACATTCGGGTCGATCTCGCAGTAACTGTCGTTGTTCGGAATCATTTCGCCGCGGCCGGAGAAGTTGACCTGCGACGCGTAGTACCTGCGATAGTCGTCCTTCAGTTGTTTGCCATAACCGCCGGCGCCGTTGAACCGCTCGATGCCGCCGAGAATGCCGTACGCCGGCATGCGCCGCCCGCCGCCGAGCTCGATGTGGTAGCCGCGAGGAAAATCCAGCGACTTGTTGTCCAGCCACCACGGCATGTAGAGATGCATGCCTCCAACGCCGTCCTCGTTGTGTGGCACGCTGTTCGCGAGCTTCGGGATGTATCCGGAGACCGAGAGTCCCGTCGTATCGGTCAGATAGCGGCCAACCACGCCGCTCGAGTTGGCGAGTCCGTTCGGAAAACGCCGCGACTTCGAGTTGAGCAGCAGCCGCGCCGATTCGCACGCGCTCGCCGCGAGGACGACGATTCGCGCGCGCACCTGATATTCGCGGCTGTCCCGTGTATTGATGTACGAGACACCTGTCGCTCGACCGTCGTCGTTAGTCGTGACCTCGCGCGCCATCGCGTTCGCGACTATGCGGAGACGCCCTGTGGCCAGCGCCGGCGGCAGCAATACCGACGGCGATGAAAAATTTGAGTGCGTGCTGCAGCCGCGCCCGCACTGGCCGCAATAATGGCAGGCGCGCCGGCCGTTCAACGGGCGTGTCAGAATCGACATGCGAGATGGGATGCAGGTGATGCCCAGGCGGTCGGCGGCTTGTTTGATCAGCAACTCGTAGCAGCGTGGTTTTGGGGGTGGCTGAAAAATGCCGTCGGGTTCATTAGGCAGGCCCTCTTTGGACCCGAAGATCCCGACAAGCATGTCGAGCTTGTCGAAGTACGGCTTCAGATCGTCATAGCTGATCGGCCAGTCGTCGCCCAGTCCGTCGATGCTGCGGTGCCTGAAATCGTCCGGACCGAAGCGCAGCGAGATGCGCCCCCAATGATTGGTGCGGCCGCCGAGCATGCGCGCGCGGAACCAGTCGAACGTGGTACCCGGCGCCATCGTGTAGGGTTCGCCATCGATGTCCCACCCGCCGATGCAGCCGTCGAATTCACCGAACGGCTTCGCCGCCGTTGCGGCTCCGCGTCGCGGCGAGTCGTACGGCCAGGCCGACATTTTGGAATCTTTGGCGGCGTCCCACATCGGACCCGCCTCGAGCATGACGACGTCCGCGCCCGCTTCGCAGAGGACTTTGGCCGCCATTCCGCCTCCTGCACCGGACCCGACGATGCACACATCGTACGTTTTGGACTGACGGATGATCTGGAGTGGCACGGGGAAAGCCTATGCGGGGCGGGTGGTTTTTTCAATATATAAGGAGATATTCTTCTGCAAGATTGCCCCAAAGCATACAAGCACACAACCGTGAGAAAATGCGTCCATGTCACATCCGGATCGATTCCTGCTTGCCGGTGTCATGGGTTGGCCCGTCATGCATTCCCGCTCACCGCTACTGCACAACTACTGGTTCAGGCAGCACAATCTAGCCGGAACTTATGTGCCGCTCGGGATCCGGCCGGCAGCCCTCGCCGCAGCCCTGCGCGCGCTGCACCCGCTCGGATTCGCCGGTTGTAATCTAACGCTTCCGCACAAGCAAGAGGCGATGAAGATCGTCGATGAGGTCGACACGGTGGCGAAAAGCATAGGCGCGATCAGCTGTGTGGTGGTCGGGCCCGACGGGTCGCTCGTGGGCACCAACAACGATTGCTACGGTTTCGTCCGCAGCATCAGGCAGGAGCAACCCGCCTGGCGCGCCGACAGTGGCCCGAGTGTGGTGATCGGAGCCGGAGGCGGCGCGCGTGCTGTCTGCTACGGCCTCATGCAGGCGGGCGGGACTGAGATCCGGCTCGTCAATCGCACATTCGCCCGCGCGAGAGAGATCGCGGAAGAATTTGGCGGCCCGCTGAAAGTGATGTCCTGGGAACAACGCCACGAGGCTCTCGACGACGCCGCGATGGTGGTGAACACCACGAGCCAGGGCATGGTCGGCCAGAGCCCGCTCGACATCAGACTAGACAAGCTGCCGACGCAGGCGCTCGTGGTGGACATCATTTACACCCCGCTCGAGACGCCGTTTCTCGCAGCAGCACGCAAGCGAGGAAATCCCACTGTCAACGGGCTCGGCATGCTATTGCATCAAGGCCCGCCGGCGTGGCAGGCGTGGTTCGGTATCGAGCCCGCGGTGACGAGTGAATTGAGAGCGATGATGGAGAAGACTATCCGGGAGGCGCAGCCGTAATCACCTGAGCTTTGCGTGGAAATGATCCCACGTGCGCTTGAAGAGATTCGCGTTCCACAGCTTCTCGCGGCACAGCGCTATCTCTTGCTCGGTAAACACATAAGGTTTGCCGATTTGCAGCGCCATGTACTGGCGGTAGGCATTCTCCTCCAGATAGCTGGCGAGCACGAACGCCTCGATGATGTCTTTTCCGACCGTCACCGCGCCGTGCGCCTTCATCAGCGCAGCCGGTCGGTCGCCGAGGGTGGCCGCCAGCCGCTCCGCCATGTCGCGATTGTTGATCGAGTTCGGCGAATCGAGCAGGGGCACCGGGTGGACAAGTGAACCCTGCGCGTACACCGGTTTATAACTCTCGCCGACCATAGTGAGGAAGGTCGACCATTTCGGATGGGCGTGCACGATTGCTCTCACGTCGGGCCGCACCCGGTAGATGCCGCAATGCAGGTGACGCTCGAGCGGCGCACTGCCCTTTCCTTCGACTTGATTTGCTTCGGGGTCTATCGTGCAAATGTCGTCCAACGTGAGCCGACTGCGCTGGCACGACCCGATGTTGATGAGGATGCGATCGTCGTCGAGGCGGATGCTGCAGTGGCCGTTGTAGTCGATGATCTCGGACTGCTCCAGCATGCGGATACAATCGACTAGTTGCTGCTTAGCTTCTGTTTCCGGCATCGCTTGCCCCCATTACCAATTGGCTACCAGTTGACTTCGGCGCGGACACGGTTGCGCCACAATTCCCACGCGCGCATCCCGGCGGTCTGGTTGATCGCGTCCGCGAGCCGGCCCTCGTCGGCATCCAGCGCAGCCATGATCGCGCCATCCTTGAGCGCCATGGTCCAGTGCTGGATGCGCGCATTGACTTCGGTATAGACCGCACGGAACACCGCTGTTTGCAGCGTCGGTCCGCACGCCACACTGCCGTGCGCACGCATGAGCACGACGTCCTTCTCGCCCATGACGGCGGCGAGCGCAAGACCCTTCTCACGATTGCCGACGAGCATATCGGTGGCCCCGAACTTCTCGCGGATATCGAACACCGGCACACCCGCCGCAATGAAGGCCGCGTTGTGGAACATCGCCTGGAGCGGCACGCCCACCAGTCCGAACGGGATCACCGAAGGTGAATGGCTATGCACGACGGATTGAATATCGGGCCTCGCCTTGTAGATCTCCCCGTGGATAAAGCGCTCGACAAAACTGGACCGGCCATTCGCGTTAACCGCATTGCTGTCCAGATCGTACTCGATGATGTCGTCGGGCGTCACCAACGCCGGCGCGAGCGAGCGCGCCATCAAATAACGGTCGGGCGCCGCGGGATGGCGCAGCGAAACGTGACCGAACCCATCTACGACCCCCTGCGCCGCGAGTATGCGGCTGGCCGCGGCGAGATCCGCAATGAGATCAGTGGCGAGGGGGACGCCGGATTTGTTCGACATGAATTTCCTTGAGGATTTACCGGCGCTGCGGTTGACAACCGGGACATCCATATTGAGAGTTGAATTATAAGGTCAATCGACGAACCGCTTGTTCCTAAAAACTTATCGCGATTGCTCCGATATCATCACGAACCTTGAAACGCGGGTACCTCCAGCATTTCGGGTCGCTCTCTTCTCTTTCGCGGACAAAGTCCTGAATCCTTTTTAGTCCACCCGCAAGGTAGAGGGCGGCAAACTGATCCCAGCCCTCATCCTCAGGATTTTCGGTGGGGACGAAAATCCCGTCGGTTGCGAGCACGATATGTGCGATGTTCTCTAATTCGCACGTCCCCCTTGCCGCATGGGAAGTGTCCGGCATCGCTCGTGTGATATATTTTCCTACGCACGTTCGAGAGTGCACCCGGTCCGCGGGAAGGGCTGCGCCCGTCTCGACTTTTCAATTCGACAATCCTTGAGCAAACGGACTGTCTTCCAGCCGGCAGAGCGGACACCGGAATTTAATGGAGGGTAGTCTGATGTCCTTTCCAGGCAATTCGCAACCTGATCTGAATCTCGAACAGCAACGCAAGCGAGCGAAGGATCTGCGCCGTGGTCACCGCGATCGCAAT
>QHXD01000058.1:0-549 GCA_003223895.1 Acidobacteriota bacterium | reverse complement strand
CGCTCACGCTGAGCGAGGCGCAGTCCGTCGTCGCGCGCGAGGCGGGTTTTTCGAGCTGGCCAAAATTGAAACACCACATCGAAGAGTCGACGCTCAGCGGAGCGGACCTCGGGGAACTGATCATCAATGCAGCCTTTGCTGGTGATGATGACGCGGTGCGCACGATGCTCGACCGCGATCCTGCTTCGGTGCGAGGGTCAATCCATGTGGCCGCTGCAGTAGCGGATGTTCAAGCGGTGTTGGCACTGCTCGACGCCGATCCGCCGCTTGCGGATCGCAGAAGTGGAAAGCGCAACTGGCCCCCGTTGCTTTACCTCTGCTGCAGCCGGTACCGTCGAGCCGAACAGGACGCGGCGTCCGCGCGGCTTCGAATCGCGAAGCGTCTGATCGAGCTTGGAGCCGATGTAAACGCTGCCGGCCTGGAACTCGGCTACACCGCGCCGTGCGTAAACCAGATGTTCGACGAGCACGAGTGGCGCCCGATCGACGGTGCCGTGGGCCGCTCCGCGAACACGGATCTCGCACGCCTGCTGCTTGATGCAGGAGCCG
>QHXD01000706.1 GCA_003223895.1 Acidobacteriota bacterium | reverse complement strand
GGCGAAGACGATAACGTCGCCCTTTACACAAAGGGTGAAGTGTATCTGGGTTCGGCACACCCTTGAGGGTAACCAAGTGCCGCGAAAGGAGAACTTCCCTCCTCAATAACCACCATTGGAATGCGGATTACCCTTTCTATTGTCCGGCTTGTACGTTCGAATCCATCGATTTCAACCATATAGCGAACAATTGCTCGAGGCACGAAAACTGCACTCGTGAATAGTGGGGAGGTGTGCATGATCAGGGTTGTGCTGAAAGTGGTGCTGGTGGTTATCATTCTCGTCGGTCTGGGCGCATTTCTGCTTGGCCGGTGGAGTGGCGGTGGGAACGTCCTGCCGGACACGCCGGTACGCGCCGCGGGCCCGGTCGATACGAGCAAAGCCCGTGAAGTGGGCGCGAAGGTTGGCGAGGCCACGGCGAAGGCGGCGAATAAGGCGGAGGAAGTGATTGCAGACGGCAGCGTTACGGCCAAGATCAAAGCGAAGATGGCTCTGGACGATCTGGTGAAAGCCCGCAACATCCACGTGGAAACGGATGGCTCTGTTGTAACGTTGACCGGCGTCGTCGGGTCAGAGGCCGAGCGGCAGCGTGCGCTGCAGCTTGCGAAGCAAACCGAGGGAGTGACGTCGGTCATCGACCATCTGCGGACGCGGTAGGCAGCGTCCTCGCCGCCTGCCGCGGATCAAAATGGCTAACTACTCGATGAACAGAAAGTAATTGCTCGCATCTTTGACAAATTGTTTCGACAAGGTCGATCCGCCGTTCTGTTGAAAAACGGCGGTAAACTCACCTCGGACTGCCGCCAGCGACGGAACGGAGAATCCGCCATTCGTCACATTGACGCTGATGGGTGCGATTGAACCGTTTTTTGCGGTGATCGTCAGCAGACCGAACGATCCGGTCTTAACAACGCCGAAAACTCCGGTTTCGTTTCCAACGTACCGGAACGACGTATCCCGGATCGTGCCCTGGGGCGAGTTTGCGCTGACTACGACTTTGATTCTTCCTGTGTATCCGCCGGGCACGCTGGGCGTAAAGGAGACCCAACCATAAGCCGAAGTCACCCCGCTTCCGGTGCTCAAGGATACACCCTGGAAATCCGAGACGACCCACTTCACCGATGAATTAGCCTTCATGGTTTCGAGGCCTGACGAATCTCGCTGGAAATAATCGACGACAGTACCCAGATAAGACTGCACTCTTTGATAAACGAAATACCCCTGCGGCGGTGACGTCCGAAAAATGTTTTGTCTGGAGTACCACGTGCGAAAAGCAATCCCCTCCACGCTTACCTGAACGCTGCTGGCAATATCAAGGAGTGTTGACTCCGTGCCCGCCACGTTTGGATCGGCCAGGACTCTGGCGTAGTAGCGGCTATTGAAATCACGAAAAAAGTTGTCGTTGACGATTAGCGCCTTTCCCCAGGCATAGCCCGCCAGTTGGTATCGGAGGAGCGCGCTGATATATCCGGTGAAGAAATCGCCGGCAGGCGAACCGATTTGGGGTTTATTCAAGGCTTCATAAAACACATCGTATTCGTAGCTATGATTCTCGTCCCAGTGAACAAGAGTCGGAATCCGATTAGCCACCTCGACCTCGGCAGCGCGGGTCATTCCTTCCTCATACATGTCCAACCATGAGATGTCGTCGTCCCTGAATGCATGAATCATTTCGTGGCAAAACACATCCATTCCATAATCCAGCGTCTTGACGACAATTTCGTTAAATGCGGGGTAATACAACCCAACAGCCGGAGCCGCCGGATCTTTCCGAACGTTCACGATGTTGCTGAACGCTGGTGCTCCGTAAACCTGCTCTATTACGGGATAGTAGGTATTCAGCGCCGAAGACAGAATTTGAACTTCAGATGATGACCACGGGTACACAGGCGAATTAAATGTAAACGTCAAGCGATTGGGGGATATGTCCGCAGCGGCGAAAATATCGGCAGATTGAGAAATATCGGCAGCCGGCGAACTCACGGGTGGAACCTCGTCAAACCCCAACCGCGACCTCGCCGATTCGCGATCAGGAAGTATCACCTGACCAGTACGATCGACAAACAGGACGATGAGATCGGTCGCGCCGGGCTCCCGCAGGGCTAGTTGTGCAGCAAGTTTGTGCAGTCGACCCTTAATGATTTCGTCGGCAAATTCGACGCTTTGTCTTGGTATGTCACTCGGAAGATTGACATAGAGTATGTTGTTCTTGCGAACCCCTTCAGGGTGCACGCGTGCCTGCGCGAAAACCGAGGCTGAGAGCGAAACTGTCAAACAGAAACCCATTAATACTTCTTTACGCATTTCTTCTCCTTCAAAAACGGGCTGCGAGTTGTACCACAAGAGCGCATCCCGGCGCGTTGGATTTCTTTGGAAGCAAAATTGATGGGGCTCTTTTACGTCGATTCAACGGAAAGGTTTTTCATACGCGTACGGAGATCGCATTAATAGTTCGACAACACGTTCGGAAAACTGCACCTAGTTACCTATGCCGCGTGTAGGTGTCCTCTAAGCCGGCTACGGCAACCACCTTAGAAGCCGCATTCCCCTCCTTGCAAAGGAGGGGTGGCTGCGCCATCAATAAAATGCTGCGAAGCCACCAAAACGGCGCAGACGGGGTGGTCGCTCACACGCGATGTTTCAAAACGCAGTCCGCTAGGTAATCTCTGAGCGACCACCCCGTCCGCGCCTTTTCGGAACGGGGAATTCTTCTTGATGGCGCGGCCACCCCTCCTTTGCAAGGAGGGGAATTCGCTGTCCCTTGCACCGCTGTACTTAGTGCAACGACGAAAAACCAACCTAATTGGCGGGCTGGATGATGTAGACTTCGCCTTGACTATGAAAAACATTTTCCTTCCCGCGCTTATCGGCGTGCTTCTGCTTGCGCCG
>QHXD01000705.1 GCA_003223895.1 Acidobacteriota bacterium | reverse complement strand
GCGGTTAGCTCAATTGGAAGAGCATTCGGTTTACACCCGAAAGGTCGTAGGTTCGAGCCCTGCACCGCCCATTCATTCTGCCCACCGCGTTCGGAAAACCGAAGAAGAAATCGGGACCTGAGAAAATGTCATTGTCGGATTGCAGATCCGCCCTCCGCACTAGTCTTTTCGCACCCACTTCGTGTAGATGAGAAAGAGCAGCGTGAAGCTGGCTGCCACCGCGTCTATGGCAAGGACCATGCGGGAAAAGTCGTCCATGCCATTTGTGGTGCACGAAGGAAGCCAAAACAGAATTTAGCAAGAATCCGTCTGATAGGAATCGTATGCCTGGTGAGGGCGAGGATCTCGACCGGGAAAAGAAACCGCGCAAGGAAGGCGACCAGCAGAAGCGGAATCCCCAGGATGTCACCAGGGATCAAGGCCAGGGCCAGAAAGGCCAGCAAGGCCGGCATCAACAAGGCGAACCGCTGACTCCTCAGAAAGGCCCAAAACCGTCTGATCCTAACCGACAGTGGAAGCCTGGCGAGGATGCCGACGACAAAAAAAGACGGCTGGCATAACCTTGTTCGAGCGTTTCCTGATCTTACAAGTTCTGATCATGCGCCCGGAGGTGATTGCGGCCTCCGGGCTTTTTGTTGGGCGTCATGTTGCACGACCGAATAGCGACCGATGATTTATTCGAAGCGCTTCAGGAGGAGTTGGAACACTCGCGCCGGCGCTACGCCGACCTTTACGACTTCGCCCCGGTTGGGTACGTGAGCCTCGATGAAGAAAGCCGGATTGAAGAAATCAACATCACGGGCGCCAAGCTGCTTGGGGGAACGCCACGCAAGCTTATCGGCCGTTCGTTCCTGGACTTCATCATTCCGGCACAGGTCGAGTTGTTTACCACTCATCTGCGGCGATCCCGGCGATTCCGGCACAAGCGCAGCCTTGATGTGCGTCTTGTCACGCAGGAGGGTACAGGCGTGGATGTGCAGCTCTTCACCATGGCCACGCATGAGCTGGATCGCCAGACCCTGCAGTTTCGCGTCGCGATTCTCAATATCACAAGCCGCAGGCGAGCCGAGGCCGCAGTCCGCCGGCAGCGCGAGGACGCGCAGCTCTTTCTGAATGAGGCGAGCGCCGTTCTTTCTGCGTCGCTGGATTGGGAAATCACGATGTGGAGTCTCGCACGCGCCGCGATTCCGCACCTGGCCGATGCATGCGTGGTGGACATCTTTCGGAACGGCGGACCGGTTCGGCGCGTTGCCGTCGCTCACCTGGATCCCGAAAAAGAGCGGCTGCTCTGGAGTCTCGAAAAATTTTCCAGTCAGGTGCAGGTCTATGAAGACTCGCTCATGTGGGTTCCGCTGGTCGTGCGCGGCCAGACGATCGGCTCCATCGGTCTGAAGCTGGAGCGTCTCAATCGCCGCTACGACTTGTTCGACCTCGCCCTTGCCGAAGATCTTGCCGACCGCGCCGCCATTGCTCTCGACAACGCCAAGCTCTATTCCAAGGAGCAGGAGGCAAGCCGTCTCAAGGACGAGTTCCTGGCGGTTGTATCCCACGAACTCCGGACACCGCTAACACCGATTCTCGGCGCCATTTACAAGCTTCGCGTATCCCGGCCGGATGACGAAGACCTGCAGAAGAGTCTCGACATGATCGAGCGGAATGCCAGAGCGCAGGCGCGTATCGTCGAGGATCTTCTCGATATCTCGCGAATCACGACAGGCAAATTCGAGTTTCACAGGGAGCAGTGCAACCTCTTGTCGATTGTCCGGGGCTCTATTGACCTGGTCGAGCCGACGGTAAAGACACTGGGCCTCAACCTGAAAACGTCGCTCGAGGAACCGGAGCGGCCGGTTTGGTGCGACGGCGATCGGATGCAGCAGGTAATTTGGAACCTGCTCTCGAACGCATTCAAATTCACTCCACGCGGCGGCGCGGTCGAAGTCCGGCTGGAAAGCGCCGCCCACTCCGCGCGCGTCTCGATCACCGATACCGGCGCCGGAATCTGCAAAGAGTTTCTGCCCTACGTTTTTGACCGGTTTAGACAATCGGGCAATTTCGCCACACGGGCGCAGGGCGGCCTGGGACTTGGCCTTTCGATTGTTAAATATATCGTCGAGCAGCACGGTGGAACAGTTCGTGCGATGAGCGGCGGCGAAGGGCAGGGGTCGACTTTCACCGTAGATTTACCGTATTCATAGTAGCAGCCGCCCAAAATCGCTTACACTTGCCTAGCTATGACTTCCGACGAGCATTTCCAGGAAGGCCTGCTGCTGTCCAAAAAGGGACTTTGGAAGGAAGCGCTCAGGGCCTATAAAGAATCCTTGCGGATAAATCCGGACAGCGCCCAGACCTACCTCAACCTCGGCTTCGTGTATTACGAGCTGGGCTTTGATCGGGAAGCTCAGGAGGCCTTTGAGATGGCTTCGAAGCTGCAGGGCCGGCCTTGCGTCCCGTAGCTTGACGAGAGAATGGCACGAACCAATTCCATTGAAACTATCCAGAAGACTCTGGATCTCGCAGGCCAGGAGCTGCGAATCCTGCACCAGATCAGCCAGTCCATCAGTTCAACGCTGGATCTGGATCGCGTCCTGCGCGAGACTATCGATCTCGTTGTGGACGTCACGCGCGGCGATTCCTGCCTGGTTTACCTTCTGGACGAGACCGGCGATAACCTTGTGCTGCGCGCCTCAAAGAATCCTCACCCCAGGCTGATGGGGAAGATCGCCATGCGCATGGGCGAAGGCATCACGGGATGGGTGGCGCAGGAGGTTCAACTGGTGGCGATCGCGCGGAACGCAAGCAAGGACAGTCATAAATACGAAGCGTTTCTGTCCGTGCCGATCGTCTCGCCGCCGTCGGACCGCGTGATCGGTGTCATCAATGTGCAGCACCGCCGGACGCACCGCCATAGCGACAGCGAGAAGACGCTGCTCTCGATCATCGGACACCAGGTAGGCGGCGCGATCGAGAATGCGCGCCTCTATCAGGAGACGGCGCAGAAATCGACGCAGCTCTCGACGCTGGCGCAGGTCGGCCAGATCATCGCGTCCGGCACTTATCTGGACGAGATGCTTCAGCTCATCGTGCGCATCATTGCGGAGACGATGCAGGCCCGTGTCTGTTCGATCATGCTTGTCGACGCGCAGAAAAATGAGCTGGTGATCAAGGCATCGAAAAGTTCAAGCGAGGAATACTGGCGGAAACCCAACCTGAAGATCGGGAACAGCCTCATCAGCCGCGTCGTCAAGGCCAAAGCTCCGTTGATGGTCCGAGATGTCACGAAAGAAGAGTCGTACCAGTATCCCGAGCTCGCCACGAAAGAAGGCGTGCGGTCGCTACTGTCGGTCCCGATGATCCTCAAGGACCACGTCGTTGGCGTGATCAACGTCTACTCCGCCGAAGAGCGCGTGTTTTCCCGGGAAGACCAGCGCGTGTTATCCACAGTTGCGGATCAGGCCGCTCTTGCCTTCGAGAACACGAAGCTGAATGTGGCCATTCAGGAGAGCCAGGAGGCGCTCCAGACCCGGAAGCTCGTCGAGCGGGCGAAAAGCATCCTTCAGAAGCAAGCCAACCTCAGCGAAGAAGAAGCTTACAAGCGCCTTCAGCAGCAGAGTATGCGAACCAGGCGTTCCATGCGCGAAATTGCAGAGGCGGTCATTCTTTCAAGCGAACTGTCGTAAGACACCAATCCTGCTTGAGATAGAGTTGTTTGACCAGCACCATCGTTATCACCAGCAGGGGCGTGGCGAAAGCGATGCCCATGGATCCTACGAAGATTTCCATGAGGAACTGTGTGGCGAGGGTCATCGCGGGCGGCAGGTACACCAGTCGATGCTGAATCAGCGGGACCAGGACGCAGCCTTCAAGAAGGTGCGCGAACAAATAGAGAAGGATGACGTAGAGAGCAAGATCCCTCCCCTTCGTGAGCGCGATCAGTACCGCCGGCACCGCCGAAACAATGGCTCCGACGTAGGGAACAAATGTCAGAAGCATCGCCAGCACACCGAGCGGAACGGCCATTGGCGCTCCGAGGATGAGCAGTCCGATCGTGGTAACGACGCCGACAATCGCCATTGCGATCAACTGGCCAAGAAGCCACCATCGCAACGCCGCGCCCAGCGCGTCAACAAGCCTCGCCACTCGGGCGCGCTCCATCGGTCTGAACAAGCCGAAGAACGCCTCCGTATACAATTGAGGCTGCGTCGAGAGGTACAAACCAAGGAACGCAATCAACACAATTGAGGCGATTGATCGCAAAAGGCCGGATGCCGCGCTCGCTGCCGTCGACTTCAGATCGACGTCGGAGGCTTGCTCCATGATCTGCTGGCCGATACGATACTGGCTTAATTGGGCCTGGAAGTCGTTGTAGGCCTGCCTCACGGCACCATACAGGGCATCGGCTTGCTGCGCGATCTGCTGGCCGAAGGCGAACACAATACCGAACATCACGGCGGCAAAGCCGATCAGCACAATGACCATGCACCAATGAATCGGCAGTCTCGTGCTTTGGCTCAGCCAGCATCCGATGGTTCTGAGGAAAACGGCCAGAAGGATACCCGCAAATACGAGTAAAATCAGGTGAATGGCGTAAGCCACCGCTACCACTAGCCCGACGATCAACACCGCAACGAGTACCCGCCAGGCAAAGCGCACCATATCGGCGGTCATATAGCCTTAAAGATGCACTTAAAGGTCCAATTGTAGCGGGGGTCTATGACCGCCGACAGAACCGGTGGTCACAGAAGGTGTGAATAAATTGAAGGGCGTGCCGATTCCCCTCCTGAGTTAGGAGGGGTGGCTGCGCCATCAATAAAATGGCGCGAAGCCACCGAACTCGGCGCAGACGGGGTGGTTCCCTTGGAACGTCCAGCAAGTAATAGCTTTGGAACCACCCCGCCTGCTCGGCTTTTTCTGGAATTTGATGGCCTCGCAGGCACCCCTCCTAACTCAGGAGGGGAGTTTCAAACGCGCAACTGTCAATTGGTTCACACCTTCTCACGCGTGGGGCTACAACTCTGCTGCCGCTACGCGGCGCTACGGTGGGAATTATTCGAGGATACTGCGCATTTCCTCTTCGTAATACTTGCGATAGAGGATTTCCCATTCGGCGCTGCCTTCCGGAATACCGCGCTTCTGGGTTTCGATCTTGTGACGGGCGGCCTTATCGACGTCTTCCTCTTTCTTCAACCACTTCGTGAGGATGTCGAATATCGCAAGCCGGATGGTATTGCGGTCCTCGATGAACTCGACCGCATCGATCGAAGCCAGTTTATCGGTGACCTGATGGGAGAGCAAATTGATCTTGTCGCGAGTCAGTCGCATCGCTTACAGAACCAACTTTCGTTCTCTGACCAATTTGTTTTTGATGAGCTTGAACATCTCTTGATAGGAGGCGCCGCTCTGGCGCATCTGATCCTGATATTGGTTGAGGAGTACGCGAACTTCGTCGTTGAGGCGGTCTTCGAGATTAACTTCCGCGTCCATGATCTGGAATACCTGTTCCGCAAGATTCAGACTCTCCGGCACTTCGATCATTTCCTGCTTGATCAGATCCTCCACGATCTTCGTCGAAAGCAACCGGACATACTCTTTTCTTAAACCCATACGCCAATTAGCTATCCTCCCACACCTGTCCGAAGTTTTTCAATACTGCAG
>QHXD01000704.1 GCA_003223895.1 Acidobacteriota bacterium | reverse complement strand
GATTCTCTACGATCCAGATTCGCAATTCGTTCTTCCATTCTTTTCTCCTATTGCGGGTTAGTTCAAGAAAGCTGGATTTCTTACTTGTTTTCTGCCATCAAGCGCTTCGCAACCTCACTTGCCCAGGCGGACGGCTTGCGCGACAGACCCGCCGTATTATCATCGAACTGGAAGAATCTGGTCAAATCAGCGAAGCGACCATTTTCGGTCAACCGAGGCGCGCGTGCGCCGTAGGAGATTTTCGCGCAACGCTACCGTGCGGCGCAAGTGCCACTGGTCATGAATTTCAGCCCGCTTAACCGTCTCCTTATCACGGTCAAGAAAGGCCTCGACCATTACGTAAAGTACGGATTCCGATCGAACGCATCGCCTGCTGTCACGCCCAGCCACATGGCGCGAAGTGGACTGGCCGTATAACGAGGTCTTCGCGTCCCCTCCACTTTCTTGACTTTGTCCTCGCTTCGGCTAAGACTACACACGACGGTCTCAAATATGCCGGCCATGTCAGCCATAACTCAGCTTCATCAAATCGACTTGCATAGTGGTTATATAACAAAGCCGCGTTGGTCACCTGATGGCTGTTTTCTCGCCATTCCCACGCAGTCCGGATCGATACCGATTTTTGACCTGGACACCGGGGAAGTTGTCCAGACGTTGGGACCTCATTCAGGGGAGGTTACTGCAGTTGGCTGGGACCGCAAGGCGGAGTTCATCATGACCGGCTCACTGGATCAATCAATAGGCCTTTGGGAACTGAAGAGTGGAAGGAGAGCGCCGTTTATTCTCAGCGGTCACCGAGAAGCAGTACATTCCGTCGAATGGACCGATGAGGAAGCATTCGCGATGACGTGCTCCTCTGACCGCGTTCGAGCGCTGGATGGCTGCTGCCTTCTGCCGGGCTGGACCGAAGAGATGGAAGAAGCGGCGAATAAGTACACTGGATTTACTGCGGCTTCCTGTTCTTGCCGAACCACATTCCTGCTGGGAATGGTAGCGGAGAACGGCGCTCTTTTGCTTCTTGCGAATCTTGTCACGGGGGATCTCGTCGATTCTGTCCGGATGGAAGAGCCGGTACGATCCCTGGCGTGGTCGCCGGCGGAACAGTTGCTGGCCGTGGCTACTGGTCGAAGTATTCTCCTGTTTCATGCCACTCACGAAGGTTTCGAAGGACCTGCTCGCGAACTGACCAGGGATGCCCCTCACGTGCACGCTCTTGCATTTTCAGGTGACGGAACGCTCCTGGCTTCTCACGACGCCCAGGGCTTAAAGATCTGGGACGTTGAAGACGCGAGGTTGATCGCTGCACTTCACGAAAACGTCAAGACGCGGCCAACTTCGGGGATCGCGTTTCATCCAACGAGACCGCTGCTCGCAGCCGCCACGCCGGATGGAAACGCATTTCGTATTCTGGAGGTCGAAGGTGAAACGTAACTGTGGAGTGTATGCTGCGGGGATCATGCTGGCGGTGATCGTCAGTTGCAGCCGTGGAACACCCGACCAGCCCAAGACGGACATCCCACCGGCGCCTGCCGCGACGACAGCGACCGGATATGAAGTGAGTGCAGTCACGGATGGCGGGTCCGTCGGAGGAACGATAACCCTTTCGGGTGCGATTCCCAAACTACCTGCTCGGAAGATTGGTAAGGATCCACAAGTATGCGGTACGGCCGACCGGGAATCGCAGAAGCTGATTGCCAACAAAACTGGCGGGCTGAAGAATGCGGTTGTGATCGTAGAAGGCGTGAAACGCGGCAAGGCAATGCCTTCCGCCGCCCAGAATGCAGAAATCGATCAGAACAAGTGTGAGTACTTACCGCATGTTCAGGTGATGGCCGTGAACACCGAGATCGCGCTGCGGAACAGCGATCCTATATTGCACAATATTCAATTTTTTCAAGGCGACAACAGCCTCTTTAACATGGCGCAGCCTGTCCAGGGTCAGGTGAATAAGCGCAAACTTGATAAGGCGGGTAACATCTATGTCGAGTGCGCCGTCCACGGCTGGATGCAAGGTAACGTGATCGTCGTGGACAATCCGTACTATGCCGTGAGCGATGAGAACGGCAAGTTTTCGATTACGGATCTGCCTCCGGGAAAATACCAGGTTAAGATCTGGCATGAGTATGTGGGAGAAATGACCCAGGAGGTTACCGTCTCCGCCAAAACCGAGACGCCGCTAAACATGGACCTCAAGGATCTGCTGGCGAAAAAAGCCGCTCCGGCAATCACCTCCGCTGCTGCCGGAACTGTTGTGCCTGCCGGCGACTCCAACGCAAAACCGGCAGCCAATGAGGTCGTCGTGCAAATGCACGAGGTGCCGGGGTCCGCAGGCGCCAATTTCCTATATGATCCGGCGAACCTCACGATCAAGGTCGGGACGACTGTCAAGTGGATCAACGTTTCAGGAGAGGAAGGCCCGCGGCACACCTCCACGGATGATGCCGAGTGGGAGACGCCCCAAACGCCGGCCATCTTGCCTCCAGGTGCAGAGAAATGGAGGTCAGGGTTTCTCCGTAATGGTGAATCAGCGACTCACAAGTTCACAGTGCCCGGAAAGTACCAATACTTTTGCGAGACCCACGGCCAGTATGGAATGTTTGGGACCATCACAGTCGTGCCGTAGTTCGCAAACGAGGGGGAAAAAATGAATCGACAATTTTCGTTAATCATCATCGTCATCGCGGGCGTTTTCGCAGCAGGCCTGGCATCCGCGCAGCAGCACAGACCGTATAACCAAATAATGAAGGATATCGGACCCACATTCGCCAGCTTGAAGAAGAATCTGGATGAAAATAGCGGGGCTGCGGCCGCTGAGGACGCTGCCAAACTGGAAAAATTGTTTATGGAGACCGAAGCGTTTTGGGCGCCGCTCAATACCGGAGATGCGGTGGGCTACGCGAAAAGCGCACGCGAGGCCTCCGCGGCAGTTGGCGCGGCAGCCAAGAATAACGATATGAAAGCAGCGCTAGCGTCGTACACTGCTATTCAGAAAAACTGCGGCAATTGCCATTTGGCACACCGCGAGGACACCGGCAACAATAATTACCTGATCAGACCATAAAGGCAAACGACACTGTAGCGGCGGTCTATGACCGCCGGTATTTCGTTGATTTCAGGAAAACTGGCGCTCACAGAGCGCCGCTACAGTTGCTATGATTCGCGCCTATTTGACCGTAGGGCCCTTCCAGAGACTTCCCCGGAGCGCGTCTTCGTAGTCGATGCCGTGGTTCTCGAGCAGAGTGCCAACCGCCGAGTCCCGGGCAATCACAGCCTTTGCATAGTTAACGCGCAACTGGATCTCCGTTGCTTGAGCGCGCATCAGGTCGATTTGCTTCTGATAGAGGTTGTCCAGAGTTGAGATGCCCAAAGTCCACCGCTCCTGCTCGGCATCCGCTGTTTCCTGACTCGCGGCCACGGCCCTGTGGGCTGCCTCCACCTGCGATCGGTTTTGAGTCAAATTCGCTACTGCGGTCCGAACGTCGATACCCACGTTAGCCTTTGTCTGCTCCAGGATCACCTCGCCCCGCTGCCGCTCGAGGCGCGCCCGCAGATTGTCCGCCTGAGCGGCTCGGTTCTTTATGGAAAAAGTCAAAGAGAATCCCAACCCATACTCGGGATATGCATATCGGAACATTTGCCGAAACACATCCGTCGTGCCCGGCGCCAGTGTGTAGGTATTGGCCTGGCCGTAGACGCTGAGCGTGGGGCGCAGGGCACTGCGAGTGAAAGTTTCCGCAATCCGCTCGTTTTCCACTGCAAGTTCCGCTCGACGTATCGAAGGC
>QHXD01000713.1 GCA_003223895.1 Acidobacteriota bacterium | reverse complement strand
GGCACTCGCAATCGGCACACAACTTGGTTCGCTGGAAGTGACGGAACTCATCGGCCGCGGAGGGATGGGCGAGGTCTATCGTGCGCGCCATGCAACTATACCTGGGCGCAGTTAACGAAAGGCGTTTTTCCTTGTTCTGGAATGCCCTTCACGGCAAGGCTCGTAACGCCGGCCAGCCGCAGCCCCGCCAATCGCCTGAATGTCCTTATGGAAAAATGGAACCGCCAGGATCTTGCCCGGTAATTTCCACCTCGTTCGGATCCTCGACGGGCGCGCAGTACTGTATGACCGGAGTGGGCACAGCCTTGGGCCGGTGCGTCCCTTGGTGGCACGTGTAGGATCGACAAGGAACAGTTCATGCCCCGGCTGAATCGAACCAAAGGTCGTATCGCGGAGCTCGAAGCGAGAATTCACGCAAACAGTGAGGGGGCTGATCGACAACAAGAATTACGATTTCTTGCGGATCACTTTAAAAAGCTGGCGGTCCATCTTCGACCTGGCCTCGAGAATGCAAATTGGAATCGAAGACGAGAGATCATTCGCAGCCTGGTTGAGAGAATCGAAATAGCACGTACGAGCATTTCCATCGTCTACCTAGTGCCCGCTGGCAGTGCTGTCTCGCCCCAGGATCCCATTATGGTGACATTGTCGCGGGCGTGAACGCGCCTGAGACAAAGTTGCCAAGCACGGACAAATGCACTGGATTGTGCGGCTGCCCGATGGCACGTGCACACAAATTCCGTCCTCGTGGTCAGACCATGCTGTTGGCGATATTCCGATAGAAAAGCTTCGGGCGGGAGGCCTGGCCACTCCAGAAAGTCTGCGCAGCCTTATTCAATTGCTCGCCAATATCGTCAGAGCAAACCCGAATCCGACTGTTTGTCCATGTATGGATCTTGCAGGAGACCGAAACCAACATGAGCAAACAACTGCTTCTATTCGATCCCGGCATCCGGCCGTGGGTGCGGGAACTGTGGAGTCGTGTAGACGCGCAGAAACGGCAGGAAATCCTGACGATGCTGGCGAATATGGCCACAGCCACGCTGAAAGTGGCGGACAGCAAAGAGCGGGAGGACGACGATGAATCCCAATGATATCGCGCCTCACCATCGTTCTCGATTAGCGATGATTTATATTCGACAATCCAGCGCACATCAGGTATTGCATCACCGCGAAAGCCAGTTTCGGCAACGTTCGTTTCAACAGCGCGCCGCCGATCTGGGCTGGCCTCGGGAACAGATCACCGTGATTGACGAGGACCTGGGACAGTCGGCGACGAAGCGACCACAGAATCGGACTGGATTTCAGGATATGGT
Source organism: Acidobacteriota bacterium (assembly GCA_003223895.1). Taxonomy (GTDB): domain Bacteria; phylum Acidobacteriota; class Terriglobia; order 20CM-2-55-15; family 20CM-2-55-15; genus 20CM-2-55-15. The sequence goes on along the minus strand of QHXD01000713.1, from coordinate 1,342 downwards.
CGCGCAAGCCGCGCTCGGCCACGTCGGGATTATTTTGGCTCTGGAACTGTCACGTCTGTCACGCAGCAACCGGGATTGGTATCATCTGCTCGACATCTGCGCGGTTACTGGGACATTGCTGTCGGATGAGGAAGGCCTTTACGATCCTAGACTCCGAAGCATCGTGGCGCTCAAAGTGGCGAAGCCAGGGAGGTGAGAGAATCTCGTGACCGCGTCCTGCAGGATTTGAACGGTTTGCCCGGCGATCGGCGTCTGCTGAATCCAGCGACGACGATCTTCTTTGAGTCGATGTTTATCCCAGGTCTGGTCAATGGAACAAGGAGCAGAATGATAAAGCCGGACTGGTCTGAACTACGCTTGAAGGATCGCATCCGGCCAGGTTTGCATGTGCTGTTTGTCGGGATCAACCTAGGCGTGCGGTCGGCGATAACCAGGCATCATTTCGCGGGGTATTCGAACCGATTCTGGAAGCTTCTGAGCGACTCGCGGCTGGCACCGCAGCCGATGACGTACGAAGACGACGAACGGCTGCCCGGCTGGAACCTCGGCATCACGAATCTGGTTGCGCGGCCGAGCCCTGGAATCGACGACCTGCGTCCTGCAGAATACATCGAAGGATGGAAGGTGTTGGATCGGAAGATCCGCCGCTACCGTCCGCAGGTGGTCGCCCTCGTCGGCGTAACACTCTATCGCGCGATTCTGCCGCTGCTGGATGGCGCGCCGCCGGCCGGTTCACGCCCAAGGGTTGTCGGGCCGCAACCCATGAGGCTTCATGGTGCGCGTCTGTTCGTGTTGCCCAACCCGAGCGGGCGCAACGCCAACTTTACCTATGCGGAGATGCTGAACGCGTTCGTAGAGCTTCGACGCTGGACCGAAAAAGCCCGCGAAACAAAGTTGTAAAGGCAGCCACGAGAGCACGAAGGCACGAAGAATACAATTCAATTTCTTCTTCGTGTTTTCGTGTTTTCGTGGCAAAGTTCGTTTTATAAACGAGTGGGACGGCCACTAGCCGCGTCATCCGATATGAAGGAGAGGGGCATGAGCGAGAATTTGAAAAAGCCGAATCCCGTCAGCCGGAGAAGTTTCCTCAAGACGAGTGTTGCGAAGGGCGCGGCCGGTGTCGCTGCCGCAGCGGTCGGACTGCACCCAAAGGAGGCCGAGGCTGCCAACAGCATCACGTGGCACCGGTCGGCGGATGTAGTGGTGGTCGGTGCGGGGGTGTCGGGGCTCGCGTGCGCATGCGCGGCCCGCGACACCGGGGCCTCCGTGATTGTGGTCGAGGAGAATTTCGACATCGGTGGCCGCGGCATCATGAGCGGAGGGAGCATTCAGCTCGGCGGCG
>QHXD01000712.1:3030-3398 GCA_003223895.1 Acidobacteriota bacterium | reverse complement strand
ACCTATCAAAAGACACAGGCCAATGAAGTGAATGCTCTCGCTTGTCCGCCACGCCCAGTTGACGTTGTTCATGATGTAGTACAACTGCGTGGTCTTGAGCCAGACCTGCAGGGAGTGTACCAACGCATCCACGTTCAGCCTCCTTCAATACACATCGAACGATGAATCCAGGTAGATATAGGTATAAGCGAGCAAACGGCCCGAGACTACCGCGCCCGCCCAGCAGGCAAGCGACAGGCCCGCCAGGATTTTGCCTCTCGCCGAAACAGCGGTGTCATCGATACCCGATTTCTGGATGACGTGTTTCCGGATTAACCATGTGTCCACCATCGCAAGTGCGATCAGGGTCAACTTGAGATAGAAGACCC
>QHXD01000712.1:0-2924 GCA_003223895.1 Acidobacteriota bacterium | reverse complement strand
ATACGAAAATCCATCGCGGCATTCGTGCCCGCAAGGAGTCCCATACCGACAGCATGCAGCGCAATGATTGTCGGGAATGCCAACATCGACGGGGACTCGCGGACCCACTTGCCGATGCCGCCCTCCTCCATCAAAATGAAAAAGCCTTTCCAGTCCATTTGGAGGCGGCAGTGTAGCTCACCTGTCCGCGGCCCGCAAGTGCGGGCCTTTTCGACGATGTATGTCCGTTGAGTTACGCGCCGCCGGCCGAACGAAAGTTAAATTTCAGTGCCTTGGCCGGGCTCACGGTCTTATCAACAGTGATGGCGAAGAACGGTGCAAACATCTCCTCCCACGTCATATTGCCGATAAAGACCGTCCTGTTCGGGTCGGCATTGAACTTGTTGTTCACGGAATTGTCGTAGTGACCAACAACCACCAGTTTCGTGCCCTTCGGGATTTGCATTGGTTGTTTCAAGTCGTAACCAAGCTGCCAATTGAAATCGTAGCGGGGCACGTTCAGCACCACCTGCTCCTTGCCGTCCGGGAAGATCAGCTTGTACGTCATGTCCTTCCCCCGGAGGTGCATGTGGGGCGACATCCAAACCAGTTCGGCATTTTCCAAAAACGTGATCTCCGAGGGCAATGGTGCATAGTTCCCGTCGTTAGGCGGGATCGCAAATTTGGTCTGATCGGTCCCACCGAAGCTTTCGATTAACAGGCGTTCCGGTTGCTCCTTGGCGATTGTGAGACCTACTTCCGGCCGGTCCGTGAGTTCCTTACCATTGGGCGTGTAATGAATCGTCCAGTTGAGATCGTACCCGGCCGGAATCAGAAGTCCCGCATGGAATGGACGGAAATCCGAAAGCGCGCGCCCCGGCACGTAGCAGGTGAACCCAAGTCCGACGCCGCCGCGTGCGTCATCGGCACCGCGGTTGTTTTCCGCTGCGGCATTGGGCGGAGGATTATTACGGATGCCGGAAGGAACGTCACGCCCTCTTCCGTCGGCCGTTGGCAGTGCGATCCGCCGCTCCGATGGCGCCACTTCCACGCCTTCTTCGTCGCGTTGCTTGTCTACCCACAGAAGGCTGTTATAGACAACGTTGGGACGATGGGGAACGAATGAGACACAAATGTGGTGAGTCACCGCGAGTTCGCTCGGTTTGATTTCGACCGATGTTACCCAGGTATCCCTGGTAAAACCCGTCGCCGTCGTGAGTGTCATCCACTCGATGACATTTTTCGCCGGAGCTGGCGGGACCGTGTAGGGTACTCCCTCGAGCACAATGTCGGGCTTTGCAGTCCATCCGTTCTCAGGCCATTGGATAGGGGGCGGAGCATCCTTTGCGTCGCCTTGCGGAGCACCGCTTTCGGCCCATTTAGCGATCGTGTCTATGTCGCTTTGCTTCAAAGAAGGATCGTTCGAAAAGTGCCCATATTGCGGATCGGCGAACCAGGGCGGCATCTTTCGCGTCACCACCGCGGCTTTCATGGCCTTGGCCCAGGGCCGCGCGCTCTCGTAAGTCAGAAGCGACATCGGAGCGATATTGCCGGGACGATGGCAAGTCTGACAATTTCGTTGAAGAATCGGTAAGACATCCTTGTTGAACGTCACCGATTCCGCCATTGAAATATTCGCAGCGAAAACCTGGGCCGCGAGCAGCGTCCCTGCCAGCCAGAATCGTTTGGTCATGCTCCCTCCCGCCGAACAGAATCTTTTTGAAGTGGTTACTGGTTATTTGTGCTTCCCGCCGGTCGCTTTACACGGTTCGCCTGAACTTCAATCCAATCGACGCGAGAAGCTCCGCTGGTGAAGCCTGGGCCGCCGAGCATAAGATCGGTGAAGCCGATTTCGTCGATCCTGGTCAAGTCTGGTTTCTCCACAAGTGAGTCCTCGTACATTCTGGGATCCTGGATCTTGAGTATTCTCCAGCGGACGTCGCGGATCAAAATTTCCTGGACGTTCCAGTCTTCTGCCGGACCGGCGTAACGGTCGCTGATGAGAAAACTTCCGTCTGCCAGCTTCAGGACGAGGCGAAGCTGTCTGAAGCCGGTCTGTTTCGTGCGCCAGACGACCTTCGACATCGGGTTCGACAAATCAAGGTAATCCGTCTTGTCTTTCAGAGTGATTGCGCATGGACCCGCCGCGCAGGCGCCGAGCCAGATGTAGCCCGGATCATCGCGCGGGCCAACGTGGCGATCGTATATGACGTCTTTGGCGCCCAATCCGTACCGGCCATGCTGCAGATTCTTGTTTTGCAGGTGGGAATCCAGATCTTTGTCTTTGTAATCGGTCGGCACGCCGGGAGTCGCATCCATCCAGTCTTCCCGGAAAGCAACGGGAGGACGATGGTCTTCCGGATAATCTTTGGCGGCCTGGGCGGCAGGAGCCGCTTGCCCGGCCGGCCTGGCCTGTTGTGACGCTTGCGCGAATGCGAAAGTGACGAGGCAAAGCGCGACAATCGTCACAACAAATAACCTGCGAACGATCTGCAGCATTTTGCAATCCTCCTCAATCCAGATTGATTGCGCGATGCGGGTGAGTATATCAAGGCATCACGCCCCACGCACAATGGAATGCCACGCTGAAACGCGAAGAACGTAAGGTTTTGTCAGGCCCTGGTCATCGGTCCCGATTTGCCGGGGCGCCTTTTGAAAGCATCGAAATAGTGGTTTTGGCCCTCGTCCTCGTACTCACTAATCACCGGCAGGCCAACTGCGGAGAGCTGCCTTCGATATTCTGCCGCGCCAAGGGATCGTGACTCCAATCCCGTCATGGAATCATTCCACACCAGTGGTTCAGGGCACGACGTGAACAGCAGGCGGCCACCAGGCACGAGTATGTCGGTGATTCTTTGGATGAGACGCCGCTGCTCTTCAGACAGAAGCAGGAATATGACTCCCCACGCGACGACACCGTCGAACATCCGACCGAAGAACAACGA
>QHXD01000711.1:7115-11516 GCA_003223895.1 Acidobacteriota bacterium | reverse complement strand
CGGCCGAGGGCGGGAAGGTCCGATTCGTTTGCGCGCCGGATGACGATTTCGTCCATGAATATCTTATAACGCGACAGCTGAGTCGAGTGGTAACCTATCGGCCTCCAGGAGACAAACTATGGCGACATGGACACCAGATCCTACCTTTTATCCCTCGGCTCGCATGGCGATGCAGGCACCCGCGGAAAAGCTGGCCTATCTGGCGATATTGAATGCCCAGGGCAGCAAACCTGATGCGATCGGCGTCGTCGACGTCGATCCCAAGTCGTCGACCTACGGCAAGCTGATCCATAAGACGGCCATGCCGAACGCCGGCGACGAGCTACATCATTTCGGCTGGAACGCCTGCTCATCGGCGCTCTGCCCCTACGCGCCGCACCCGCACGTCGAGCGGCGTTATTTGCTTGTGCCGGGCATCCGTTCGTCGCGTATCCACGTGCTCGACACAAAGCCTGATCCGCGGGCCCCGAAGATCGTCAAAGTGATCGAGCCCGAGGAAGTGCACAGACGCTCCGGCTACTCGCGTTTGCACACGCTGCACTGCGCGCCCGACGGAATCTACGTCAGCGCGTTCGGCCAGCCCGACGGAGAAGGGCCGGGCGGCATTCTGATGCTCGATCACGACGACTTTTCCGTGCTCGGCCGCTGGGAGATCGACCGCGGCCCGCAAGAGCTCGCCTACGATTTTGCCTGGCACCTCGCCTACGACACGCAGATCACCAGCGAGTGGGGTACGCCGAAGATGATCGAGAATGGCCTTGTCCCCGATCTTCTGCTCGGAGGAAAGTATGGCCACAAGCTGCACGTCTGGGATCTGAAGAAGCGCAAGCACGTGCAGGAGCTCGACCTTGGCGCCGAGCAACAGATGACGCTCGAGCTGCGGCAGGCGCGCGATCCCAGCAAGACGTACGGCTTCGTGGGCGTCGTCATCAGCATCAAGGATCTGTCGGCCTCCATCTGGCTCTGGCACCGGCCGAACGGCCAGTGGGCCGTAAAGAAAGTCATCGAGATTCCGGCCGAGCCTGCGGATCCGGACCAACTGCCCCCGCTTTTGAAGGGCTTCAAAGCAGTGCCGCCGCTGGGCACGGGCGATTTCCGCCAATACGATGTCTCCGACCCGTTCAATCCCAGGCTCACGGGCTCGATTCGTCTGGGCGGCATCGTGAATCGCACGGCCCATCCCGCCGCCGGTCCGCTCAACGGCGGACCGCAGATGGTGGAAGTGAGCCGGGACGGCAAACGGGTTTACTTCACCAACGGCCTCTACCGCGCCTGGGACGGCCAGTTCTATCCCGACGGCATCAAGGGTTGGATGGTGAAGGTCGACGCACAGCGGGGAGGCGGCATCAAGCTCGATGAGAATTTCTTCCTTCCCATGGACGAGGGCTATCGGAGCCATCAGATACGCCTCGAGGGCGGCGACTCCTCGTCCGACACGTTCTGTTATCCGTAACTGAAATGTGGCCGTGGCTCTCCCTCATAGGCCTGGGGGCTTTCCACGGCCTCAACCCCGCCATGGGCTGGCTGTTCTCGGTTGGCCTTGGGCTGCAACACAAGAGCCGGGCCAAAGTGGCCCTGGTGGTTGTGGCTGTACTAATCCTGCGCGAGAGGCTCGACGTCAAGCTGCTGCAATGGGTGGCGGCCGCATCGTTGATCGCTTTCGGAGTTTATCGGCTCGCCGCCCGGCACCGTCCGCCCCGCGCCAGCATGCAAGCCGACTTTCGCGACCTTGCCCTCTGGTCGTTTCTGCTGGCCACCGGCCATGGTGCCGGCCTGATGCTGATGCCCGTGCTGCTGCGTATGCCGGGCAGTGCGGCAGATGCTCCTCATATGCACCTTCACCCGGCAATGCAGGGAGCCGTCAACGGCGCCCTTGCCACAATGGTCCACAGCGCAGCGATGCTTGCGACGACGGGAGTGATTGCGCTCCTCGTCTACGATTGGATCGGTCTTGGTTTCCTCCGCCGCCGCTGGATCAACTTTGATTGGATCTGGGCCTTCGCTCTCATCGCCGCGGGCGTCGTGTTAATCCTCGTGCTGTAGCGGCGGTCTATGACCGCCGACAGTCTTCCAGTTCACTTTCGCGGCGCGAAAAACTCTTTGGCGGCAGCCTCGGTTTCCTCAGTACTCTGTTGCCTCATCTGCTGGTTGATGCCCCACTCATGTCCAAAGGGATCGACGATCCTACCGTAACGCGCGCCCCAGAACATGTCCTGCACAGGCATGATCACACGCGCACCTCTGGCGACAGCGCGCTCCACGACTGCATCGGCGTCGTCCACCATCAGCGTAATGCGCACACAGGTTCCGCCCAGCGTCTGCGGCATCTTGCACGTGCCGCCTTCTTTCTCCGAAAACTCGTCACTGAAGAAGAGCTTGTGTCCGTCGAGAACGATCTCGCCGTGCAGGATTCGCTTGCCATCCGGCGCCATCATGGTTTCGCCCTCGTCACCAGTGAACACCTCTTTGTAGAACTTAAGAGCGGCCAGGCCGTCGCTGACAATCAAATGAGGAACAAACTGGTCTTCGCGATGCATTGTCTCCTCCATTCCTTCACGTGCGCTTTTCAATCGCCCTGATGACGATGAGCGTCAGGCATTCCAAGCCGCCGGATGGTATCACTCTCGAAGTCGAATTCAATCACCACTGCGGCCTCCTTACCGACCACCCACCCGTCGTGGCCAGGCTCGATTGCGACAACCTGTGGGGCGGTAAATTTCATGGTGCAGCCGTCAGCATACTGGATCTGGACTTCGCCCCGAACGAGAAATCCTACGTGGGCGTGCATGCACAAATCGGTGCCGACCAGAGTCTTCATGTGTGTGGACCACCGGAACCCCGGCGGGTACACCATGCGTTTGACCCGGCAGGCGCCGGCCTTGACAACCTCCAACAGGACACCGCCGATCTCGCGGCGGTCGGCTCCCTTCAGAGGGGCAATTATTGGATCGCTGGCACTCATGTTGGTGTCCTCCGGATTGAGGTTAAAAACTTCCTAGTAGGATAGCGCACAGGTCTCAATCCGGCACGACGTTCTGTCCCCTCAAATTCATTCCGCAGCCTGATCACTGATGTCACTAGTGGAGTGTAACGGTGAAATCGGTAGTGGCAGTTTCGCGACTATGGATTCCCCTCCTTGAAAAGGAGGGGTGGACGCGCCATTAATAAAATGTTGCGAAGCCACCGCTGATGGCGCGGACGGGGTGGTCAGGTTCGCGGAATCTTTAAGAAAGCATTCGTGAAACATTCATCGGTCCTGACGCACCCCGTCTGCGCCGTTTCGGAACGGGTTCTTTTTCTTTGTGGCGCAGCCACCCCTCCTCCTTGAGGAGGGGAATCAGTTGCTCGAATCCGATCACTGCCGATTTCACTGTTACAGTCCACTAGTCTATCGCCGGTTGTCCAGGCTCGGCCTGTCATCTGAAGTCTTCATGATGTGTCGGCGGATTCCAACAGCATGCACTGGTTTCTTAGACTGGAATCAGAAGGTCCCGCTCGAGGTAATCTGACTACCCTCGCCCCCCGCGGCGCCCGCCGCCCGGGTTCACTGCGCACCCGTTCCCGGCGCAGATATCGTTTATGATTCTCGACAGTCGGATTCCAGCGCGCAGGAGCTGTTGTTCCACATCGGGAACGTTCCCGTCGAGATATGCCTGGTTGACATTTACTTTCGCAATCCCCACACTGACCGACGGGAGCCGTGTGGTTTGGAATATTTGGTTTCTTGTACACATCCGTTCTGGCCAGGTCGTTCGATTCACGGGCCCAGTCCGTGATCGTCAACTGCTGCACCTGCGCGCCATTCTTGAAGCGCTGGAACAGCGCGTTGGCCGTTGCATCTTCGTTGCCGCGTTGCTTGAATACGGCCAGCACCTCGTCCACATCCCATGCCGCGTGAAGCTCTGTGGTGTCCCTGCTATGGTCGTTGTGCACGATCGGATTCGTCAGGTTCTCGCAGTTTCCGCCCCGGTCCCCATCGTTGGCCGAGTGTAAGGGCTGATGAATATCGCCCACGAAATGAATCAGGAATGCGAGTTCCTGCGAGGTCATCGGCCGTGAAGGGATGGGAGGTTTCGCCAACTTGAAACCGCTCTGGTTCATGCGCAATCGGTCTGACATTTCCTGGATGCGGTCGATCACGCAATTGTGCTGTGCGCACAACGTACCGATGGAGAAGGGGGCGGTGACCGGCACGTCGATAAAATGCCAGGTGTCCGTTTTCGTGTCCGGCTTGCTAATCTCGTCCGGCCAGATCGAAGCGCTTGCCATTGCCGCTTCGACTCCGGCCTCATTTGTGCCGAGAATCGCAGCGACCTTTTTCCGCGCATCTGGAGAGAGATTCTTCGCGGCGATCTTCGCGACCACTCGATGGCCATCGCGGCCCCAGCTAAAACCGGCGAC